>NZ_RCVI01000041.1:0-577 GCF_003667455.1 Micromonospora sp. CV4
ATTGTGCCGGGATACCCGAGAGACACCATTGATGAAGTGACAAAGGAGCTTGGATACATAGACAAGGCGGTCGACGTAGGAGAGCTGTTCCACCTTTGGGTCATCGAAGGCCCCAAATGGATTTCGAACGAAATTCCGTTTGAAAAGGCCGGGCTGAATGTGAAGGTTGTAGCGGATATGACGCCATACCGCACCCGGAAAGTCCGCATCCTGAACGGGGCGCACACGACCCTGGTTCCGGTTGCCTACCTGCTTCATTTGGACACGGTCGGCGAAGCGGTCGACGACGCGCTGGCCGGCAAGTTTCTTACGCAGACCGTCGAGCGAGAAATCATCCCGACGCTCGACCTGCCAAAGCAGGAACTGGAAGACTTTGCGAAAGCAGTTTTTGATCGCTTCCGCAATCCGTTTGTCAAGCACTACTTAATGAGCATCGCTCTGAATTCTTTCTCGAAATACGAAACCCGCGTCCTGCCCTCTTTGCTGGAATACCTCTCGAGGACAAAAGAACTGCCGAAGCATCTGGTGTTTTCGCTCGCCGCTCTATTGGAATTTTACCGCGGCAAACGCGGCGAAG
>NZ_RCVI01000060.1:0-604 GCF_003667455.1 Micromonospora sp. CV4
CTGCGGGCGGGCCGGGTCACGGGCGGCGCGCAGCGCCGGGTCGGGGCCGGTGGGCGGGTGGCGGCGTCCGCTCCCGCGTCGCGGTTTCCCCCGGTGCTCGTCAGCCATCGCCCGTCCCACGCTCGCAGGTCCTGCTCCGACGGTAGGCGGTACCAGGCGGCCCGACCGGCGGAACCGGGCAGGCCGGTGACCTGCTCAGGACCGGTCCGGGCCGGCGAAGAGCCGGGCCAGAGCGGGCGGGTCGGTGACGGTCACCGTGGCCGCCGGGTGCCGGGGCCACCCCCAGGGCGTCAGGGCCGGCACCGGTACGCCGAAGCGGAGGCAGACGCCGCCGGCCGTGCTGCTGCCGAAGCTCACGCCGCCGTCGACCATCGACACGTGCGTGCCGATCGCCCGCCACCAGCGGTACGGGCCGCTTACCTCGACGCCGACCACGTTGTCGCGCGCGGTGCGCAACCGCCACGGTCCGTACCGGATGAGCAGTTCCCGGTCGGTGACGTCGACCCAGGCGGTTGCCGGCCGGACCCCCAGCAGCGCCAGGGCCGGGCGGAACGCCGGGTCGAAGCGGAACGGGAACCGGGGCGCGGGGCCGGTCATCCCGCAC
>NZ_RCVI01000392.1:0-599 GCF_003667455.1 Micromonospora sp. CV4
TGATCGGTCTCGTGGGCTCGGCGTTGCACCGCGAAGGCAAGATCCTGGGCTTTTTAGTCGCCCAGGGTGTGCGCAAAATTTAATCTAGAAATAACCCATCAACCCGGCTTGCATCGCAATGCCGGACACCACGTTATCGGAAGCAACGCCGCCGGACTGTTTTTGATAAACGTATCCACCATCAAGTCGGAAGCCCACGTTGCTGCCAGTCGGGAACCATTTCACAAACGGACCCACGAAGAACTCCATGATGTCGCGTTTGGAGCCCGCTCCGTTATCCAGCTGACCGATGTCAAACAGGCCGCCCAAACCATAGATGAAGATTTCACCCGGAGTGTTGGCGATCATGTTGTAATCGGCCCAGCCACCAAATTTGAACAGGGTGCTGGTCAGGCTGCCGGTGGCGTCTGCTGCGTAGGAAGCCAAAGGTCCGAATTCGTAGGTCGCATAGTTCCAGCCAAATCGGCCCGCGATCGCAATATCTGTTTCGTTCTCTGCGCCTGCGGCATCAGACTTTGTGTTGGTCAGATCAAAGGAAACCGCAATCAGGTACCGGCGCATGGACTGACTCATGGTGGTGTCGCCAAACTCATCCGGGG
>NZ_RCVI01000040.1:0-589 GCF_003667455.1 Micromonospora sp. CV4
ACGAGAACTCGGCGTCGCTCCAGGGAAAACGGACCTCCATTGTGCTGGGACATGCCATTGAGCCTCTTGACCAGCTGGAAAAGGGAGGCACGGTCAAAACTGAATCCACTCAATCACTGAACAATGGTCTGCGTATGCTGGCGCGAGGTCGCATTGACTTTATGGTGATGGGCCGGATGGTGGCCATTTATCTGATCCGGGATCTGAGGCTGGAGGACGAGATTCATATCTCTGATAAATCGCTGGAGCGATTTGACCGGAAGATCATGGTGTCACCGCAGTCCCAAAAAGAACTGCACAAGTGGCTGGAAGGTGAAATCCAGCGCCTGCGCAGGTCTGGTCAGTGGAAGAAGTATTTGCGTGTGGAAGTGTCTTTACAGAACCACGATGTCGCGACCGACCCGCAATTCATTTGAAACTGTTTGAATGTCATCAGGAATATCGACCAGAACTCCACGCGGGATGTCCTGTTCGATTTTTGTTTTATGTAGCCACGCCAAAAACTCACGCTCAGGACCCCGGCAGATCATCTGACGGTCCTTGCCTTTTTCTTTCAGGCGATCGCCCACCACACGCGCCGCCTTAATGG
>NZ_RCVI01000074.1:0-574 GCF_003667455.1 Micromonospora sp. CV4
CGACTACCGATCCGGACAGCCGGCCGGGCTACGGATCAGGTGATCGGGCCCGTTAACGTCCGCCCGGCAGACGCCCTCCCGTCCTTGATCAACAAGTACAGCTTTAGTGCAAACGACCGCCGCAAGGGGTGTGAATTGTCGAGAGGCGCTGAGGGGCGGGGCCGCAGGTCGGAGCACTGATCGGTCCGTTTGCGGCTGATCCGCGCGCCGGCTTGCGGCTTAGGGTTCAAGTCCCCTGGGGCTCCACCAACACTTTCCCTGGTTGATCTCGCTTCCGAGTACAGCCATTCGTACAGCCAAGCGGTCACGCTGTCCCCTCCTCGCCCAGCAACCGATCGATGGCCGGGGCAGCCTGACGAGCCTGCGCCGGCAGGACATGCCCGTAGGTGTCGGCCGTCATCCGGATCGTCGAGTGCCCGAGCAGCTCCATCACCGTCCACAGTTCCTCGCCTTGGTCGAGCAGGAACGTCGCGAAGGCATGCCGCAGGTCGTGCAGGTGCAACCAGTCCAGCCCGGCCACCGCGCGGAGCTGCTCGAAGCGCCGGTTGACGTTCCGCGGATCCCCTCGCCGGAC
>NZ_RCVI01000335.1:0-562 GCF_003667455.1 Micromonospora sp. CV4
CGCTTGCAATGGTTCGATCACGGGGCGGCCGGCGGGATGGGTTGACCCGCCCAGACCGCCCTGGGTGCCTGACGCGCCGAATGTCCGGTCTGCCGGCGGCCTGAAGGGCTGGCGGGGGGTGCGTGGAGTACCGATCCGGACCCAGCGCTCGGCGCTCGCTGCGCCGCCCTGCACCGGATCCGCCCGCCGGCCGGCCTTGCACCTCGCCGAGACGGTGGCTCTGGTGAGCGGTATACCTGTGAGTCATAAATATGCCTCTGAGGTATCGCGCTCGTTGACGACCCCTCCGGCCAGGCCTGGGGAGTGCCTCTTCGGGGTGATCGACTCGATATCGGGGATGTCGGCGGTGTCCGGGGCCCGCGGATGCCCCGATATCGGCGATACCGAGTCGATCAAGCCGCTACCAGCCCATCCGACGCGGCACCCACCCGCGAGCCCGGTCCGCCATGAGGCGTTGCGGTCGCGGGCGCGCTATACGGCTCGCGGGGTGCGCTACCCGACGCGGCCCTTGGGACCAGGACGGCGCCAAGGGCTCGTAAGGGTGGGTGAAGGTGCGGTGGGG
>NZ_RCVI01000445.1:0-560 GCF_003667455.1 Micromonospora sp. CV4
CCCGCGCCGGGCAGGCCGGCACGGGCATCCGGACCGCCGGTCGGGCCGGTGGCGGCGATCGCGTTCGTCGGGGTGGGTGCGGCGTCCGCCTGCGTGGGCGAGGAAGCGGGTCGGGCCGGCGCGGCGGGCTGCGAGCGCGGCGGGCCGGACAGCGACACGCCGCCCCGCTCACCAGCCACCTCGCAACGGATCTGCCAGCGCCCGCCCAACTCCTCGTAGAGCGCGTCGGTGAGCACCGCCGCGTGGTCGGCCATCATCTTGGCCAGCACGGTGGACTTGACCGTCAGGACCAGCGTGTCGCCGTCGAGGTCGCGCACCACCGCGTCGCGCATCAGGGCCGCGATCCGCTTGTTGGTCCGGTTGACCTTGCCGACCACGTCGGGCCAGACCCGGCGGACCGCGACCGCGTCCAGCGCCGCGGCCGGCGCGCCGGGTCGGGGCGGCTCGGGCGTCGCCGGGTCTGGAAGCACCGCCGACGGCGGCACCGCGCGGCGGGGGGCCGGAAAGCACCCGTCTCGCCGGCCAGTGCCGGTTCGACCGGTGGATCTCCGGCCCCCCGC
>NZ_RCVI01000306.1:0-558 GCF_003667455.1 Micromonospora sp. CV4
GTCGGCGGGCGGGCGGCCACCGCCGGGCGTTCGGCGGACGGCGGGCGATCCGCGGACGGCGGGCGATCCGCGAACGGCGGCTTCCCGCCCGGCGGCTTCCGAGCGGGCGGCTGTGCGGGGCGAAAGATCTCCATGGCGGCCTCAGCGGCGGGCAACGCCACGCGGCCGGCGCAGGGCCACCACGGCGACGATCAGCCCGGTGATGGTCAGCGCCGCACCACCGGGCAGCAGCAGTTTGCCGGTCATGCCGCCGGCGCTGCCGCCGAAGCCGGTGGCCGGACCGCGACTCGGGTGGGGCGGCATCTTCTTGACCACCTGGAGCATGGTCGAGGCGGTCTCGCCGTCGCGGCACTCCAGCTTGACCCGGTAGTTGCCGGGGCGGGTGCGCTCACGGACCATCGGTGCCGCGGTGAGCACCCCGCGCTGCGGCTGGACGCCGACCGCGCCGAAGGCGTCCGAGACCACCGTGGCGCCCACCGAGTTGTCCCGGCAGCTGGCCCGGATGCCGACCAGGTAGCCGGGCTGCACGGTGCTCGGGCCTGTCTCTTATACACCTCT
>NZ_RCVI01000305.1:0-551 GCF_003667455.1 Micromonospora sp. CV4
GGCTCGTCGAGCAGCAGCAGGCCGGGGCGCAGGGCCAGCGCGCCGGCCAGGGCGAGGCGTTGCTGTTCGCCGCCGGAGAGCGCGGCGGTGGGCCGCTCCCGACCGTACGGGAAGCCGACCCGGCGCAACGCCTCGTCCACCCGGGGCCAGATCTCGCCGGCCGGCACCCCCCGGTTCTCCAGCCCGAACGCGACGTCGTCGCCGCTGCGGGCCATCACCAGCTGGGTCTCCGGGTCCTGAAAGACGATGCCGACCCGTTCCCGACCCTTGCGCGGGTCGAGCCCGTCGATCTCGACGGTGCCCTCCTGCTCGCCGGAGTCCTCGGGCAGCAGCCCGGCGAGCGCGCTGAGCAGCGTGCTCTTGCCCGCCCCCGACGGCCCGAGCAGCAGAACCCGCTCCCCAGCCTCGACCCGCAGATCCACCCCTCGCACCGCCCACGCGAGGCGCCCGGCGTGCCGCCACCCGAAACCCCGCAACTGCACCCCGCTCAAACCCCACCTCCTCCGCCGCCCGGCTCTTCCGTCCGCCGCCCGGCTCTTACGTCGTTGATC
>NZ_RCVI01000046.1:0-545 GCF_003667455.1 Micromonospora sp. CV4
ACTTCACGCAGGGAGCTTACGATGTACTTGTTGCTACGAGTGGAAACTGTCGCTTCTGCACCTTTCAGAAGTTGCTTCGCACGTTTTGCAACCATCAAAACAAGGGCAAATCTGTTAGGTACTTTTTCCAAGCAATCTTCAACGGTTACACGAGCCATTACGCCTCCAGCAAATAGATCAGGCCAAATTACAGCTAAGCTAGCAAATCTTCAACGATTTTCTTAAATTCCCCATAGGATTTCTCAAACACGTCGTTGACGATCTGATAATCGAACTTGGAGGCCTCACGGATCTCCTTTTCGGCATTGGCCATACGAACTTCAATGTCCGCAGGGACCTTGCCATCGCGCTTTTCAATGCGACGACGCAGCTCGTCAATACTCGGGGGATGGATAAAGACGGTTTTAGCGTCCGGGAACTTGGACTTAAAGGTCGCCACACCCTGGATGTCGATGTCCATAATGGAGGTTTTACCCTGATTCCAGGCTGTTTCCAGGGACGAATATGAGGTTCCATAGAAATTGGTGTGAACCTTCGCCCACTCC
>NZ_RCVI01000302.1:0-42949 GCF_003667455.1 Micromonospora sp. CV4
CCCCGCGGGGGCTCACCCCGGTGATCATGAGGTTGGCGAGGGCTGTGGAGATCAAATCGCCCGCCAACCTCATGATCGACAGGGGCTGGCGGGCGGTTGTCCACAGGGGGGCGCGGTTATCCACAGGGGTGGTAGACGGGGCGACTGAGCCGCCAGTTTGGGTGTGTGGACCGCGCCGAACTGCTCCGCTCCGTTACCGCCGTCCAGGACGGCTTGACCACTCGGGCCCAGGCGCTGCGTGCCGGGTTCAGTCGGCACGACATCGATCACCTGGTGGCGGTCGGCCGGTGGCGGCCGCTCGCCCGCGCGGTCTATCTGACCGACGGTCGACCCGGCGAGCCGGCGGCACGCCGGTGCAGGATCCGTGCCGCCGTGCTCTCGCTGGGCCCGCAGGCGCACGCGGTCTTCGGCACGGCAGCCGAACTGCACGGCATCGCCGGTCTGCCCCGCCATGACGAGGTCCACGTGGCGTTGCCGGGCCGGGCGGCGAAGTTGACCCGTGTGTCAGACCCGGCCGTCGTGCTGCATCAGCTCGAGCACGCGTCGTCAGCGGTGCGGCTGGTGAACGGGATCGCCGCGACGACGCCTCAGTGGACGGTCGCCGAGATCATCCTGCGCGAGCAGCGGTACCCAGCGGTCGCGGTGCTCGACTCGGCACTTAATCGGGGGTTGCTCACGGCCGAGTGCCTGTCAATGATTCGGACCCTGATCAGAGGGCGGCGCGGTGCGGTGGCGGCGCGGGGCTATCTCACCGAAGCGGACGGGCGGGCCCAGTCGCCGCTGGAAACACGCACCAGGCTGCGGTGTGTCGACGGCCGGGTGCCGCCGGACGTCCTCCAGTTGGAGGTACGGGACGGGGACGGTTACCTGCTCGGCATCGGCGACCTCGGCTGGCGCGCCCCGAGGCTGATCGCGGAAGCGGACGGCCGCGACGCACACGGCACCCCGGCTGCCGCATTCGCCGACCGCCACCGACAGAACCGCCTGGTGAACGCCGGCTGGACGGTCCTCCGCTTCACCTGGGCCGACACCCTCCAGCCCGACTACATCCCGTGGACCGTCCGCCAGGCCCTAGCTGCGGCCCGTTCGCGTTGATCATGAGGTTGACGGGGTTCCAGATGATCGAATGCACCGCCAACCTCATGATCAACGGGGTGGGCGTGGGGGGAAGTAGGATCCTGGGTCGTGCGGGTTCTTCTGGTGGGTGGTGGGGGGCGGGAGCATGCGCTCGCGCTCGGACTGGCCGGCGATCCGGCCGTTACGCAACTGATCGCGGCTCCGGGCAATCCGGGGATCGCCGGCGTGGCCGAGTTGCGGGCGGTGACTCCGACCGATCCGGCCGCGGTGGCCGCGCTGGCCGTGGAGACCGCGGCCGACCTGGTGGTGATCGGGCCGGAGGCGCCGCTGGTCGCCGGTGTCGCCGACGCGGTACGCGCCAAGGGCATCGCCGTGTTCGGCCCCTCGGCCGAGGCCGCCCGACTTGAGGGCTCCAAGGCGTTCGCCAAGGATGTGATGACCGCTGCCGGCGTGCCCACCGCCCGGGCGTACGTCTGCACGGACGAGGAGAGCACCGCGCGGGCGCTCGACGAGTTCGGGGCGCCGTACGTGGTGAAGGACGACGGACTCGCCGCCGGTAAGGGCGTGGTGGTCACCGACGACCGGTCCGTCGCGCTGGCGCACGCCCGCGAGTGTGGCCGGGTCGTGGTCGAGGAGTTCCTCGACGGCCCGGAGGTCAGCCTGTTCGTGGTGACCGACGGCGAGGCGGCGCTGCCGCTGCTGCCCGCGCAGGATTTCAAGCGGATCGGGGACGGCGACACCGGCCCGAACACCGGCGGCATGGGCGCGTACGCGCCGCTGCCCTGGGCCCCGCCCGGCCTGGTCGACGAGGTCATGCGCGACGTGGTCCACCCCACCCTGGCCGAGTTGCGCCGCCGCGGCACCCCGTTCGGTGGCCTGCTCTACGTCGGGCTCGCGATGACCGCCGCCGGCCCCCGGGTGATCGAGTTCAACGCCCGCTTCGGTGATCCGGAGACCCAGGTGGTGCTCGCGTTGCTGGAGACGCCGCTGGGCGGGCTGCTGCAGGCGGCGGCCACCGGCACGCTGGCCGGGCATCCGCCGCTGCGTTGGCGGCCCGGCGCCGCGGTCACCGTGGTGCTGGCCGCGCAGGGCTATCCGGCCGCGCCCCGGACCGGCGACGTGATCACCGGCGCGGACCGGCCGGGCATCATCCACGCCGGCACCGCCCGCCGGGCCGGTGACGGCGCGTTGCTCTCCGCCGGTGGCCGGGTGCTCTGCGGTACGGCCACCGGCCCCGACCTGGCCGCCGCGCGGGCTGCCGCGTACGCGCTGGTGAACGGGGTCGAGCTGGCGGGCTCGCAGCACCGCACCGACATCGCCGCCGCCGCGGTCGACGGCCGGATCACGATTCCTGGCTGAACCCGGGCAACCTCCACCCGCCTCGCCGCCGTTTGACCGGTGAGATGAGGGGGTGGCGGGTTTGCCGGTCGACGTCGAGGGCTACCGCGACTACGTCGGTGCGCGGCTGGAGCCGCTGCGCCGCACGGCGTACCTGCTCTGCGGTGACTGGCACACGGCCGACGACCTGGTGTCGACGGCGCTGGTCAAGCTGCTCCGGCACTGGCCGCGGGTGTCCGTCATGCACGACCCGGACGCGTACGTCCGGCGGACCCTGCTGCGGGTCTGGCTGGACGAGCGGCGCAGGCCGTGGCGGCGGGAGGCCGCGTGGGCCGAGGTGCCGGAGCGCCCGGCGACGGGCGGCGGCACCGAGGGCACGGCGGACCGGCTGACCATCCTCGCCCTGCTGGCCGAGCTGCCACCGCGCCGGCGCGCGGTGCTCGTGTTGCGCTACTTCTGCGACCTGTCTGTCGAGGAGACCGCGCGCGAGCTCGGCTGCACCCCGGGCACCGTCAAGAGCCAGTCGGCGCGGGCGATCGAGACGCTGCGGGGTCGCCTCGTCGACCTGCCGCCGCCCACCGAGGAGGTACGGACCAATGGATGAGATCGCGCGGCACCTGCACGAGGTGACGGCTGTGGCGCCACCGAGCCGGATCGACCTGGACCGGTTGATCGCCGCTGACCGGCAACGTCGCCAGCACCGGACGTGGACGTTGGCTGGCGCCGGGGTGGCCGCCGTCGTCGCGGCCGTCGCGGTGAGCACGGCGCTGATCGCCGGCCCGGAGCCGGGCGAAGGTGGAATGGCCCTGCCGACGATCACTTCCGGGACGGGTTCGACCGGCGGCATGTGCCGGACGTTGGCGCCCACCGCCAGCGGACCGCTGCCTCCGTTGCCGACGTACGACACGGTGCGTGCCCGCCCGACGGAGCCTCCGCAGGACGGGGAGGTTCGACTGACCGGGGCGCTGCGCGCGGCGACGGACGCCGTCGTGCCCTCCGACGTGACGGTCGTCAGCCCGGTGCCGCAGTGCGACCGGCCGCAGTTCGCGTATCGGCCGCGTCAGCGGGAGTACCGGGCGGTCGCGCTACTCAGCCGGGACGCTCGGCGCGGCCATCTCACGGTTACCGTGCGCCCAACGCCGGCCGGGGCGCAGGCGGACTGTGCGGAGTTGCCCTACCGGGGCGAGTGCGAGGTGTGGGGGCTCGGTGACGACGGGGTGGCGATGTTCAGCAGCAGTACCGACCCGGGCGGGGGCCGGCACCGCTGGGCGCAGCTCCAACGGGTCGACGGAACGCTGGTCACGGTCATGGCGGACAACATCGTGGTCGCCGCCGACGGCACGCCGGAGCTGACCGCCCCGGAGCCGCTGCTGACCGCGCAGGAGCTGGTGGAGCTGGCGCGGGCGCCGGGCCTGACCCTCTACCCCTGAGTGTTCGGTCAGGCGTAGTAGCGGCGCAGTTCGCGGGTGAGCACCTTGCCGGTGGCGTTGCGCGGCAGGTACTTGACGAACACGACGTCGCGGGGCACCGAGAAGCGGGCCAGGTAGTGCCGGACGTATTCGCGGACCGCGTCGGGGTCGAGCGTCTCGTCGGGGTGCAGGGCGAGGAACGCGGCCAGCCGCTGGCCGTACTCGGGGTCGGGCACGCCGATCACGGCCGCCTCGCGCACCTGCGGGAGCCGGGCGAGCAGGTCCTCCACCTCGGACGGGAAGACGTTCTCGCCGCCGGAGACGATCATGTCGTCGGCGCGGCCGTCGACGAAGAGCAGCCCGTCGGCGTTGAGCCGTCCCAGGTCACCGGTGTCGAGCAGGCCGTCGTGGGTCTCCCGGGTCGCCCCCGAGGTGTAGCCCTCGAACAACATCTCGTTGCCGACGAAGATCCGGCCGACCCGGCCGCCGGGCACCGGCTCGCCGCTGTCGTCGAGGATCTCCAGCCGGGTGCCGTGCGGCGGCCGGCCGGCGGTGGTGGGTGCCTCCCGCAGGTCGGCCGGCCCGGCGATGGAGGCCCAGGACACCTCGGTCGAGCCGTACAGGTTGTAGAGCACGTCGCCGTAGGCGTCCATGAACGCGGGGGCGAGCCCGCCGGGCAGCGCCGAGCCGCTGACCGCGACCACCTTCAGCGCGGGACGCGGGTCCGGCGGCGGCACCTCCAGCAGCCGCTGGAGCATCACCGGTACGGCGAAGAGCGCGTCACACCCGTGCGCGGCGAGCGCAGCCAGCGTGGCGGTCGGGTCGAAGCGGCGGTGCAGCACGATGGTGGCGCGCAGCGCGAAGGACACCTGCAGGGCCGCGAAGCCCCAGGTGTGGAAGATCGGTGCGGCGATCATCACCGTGTCCCGGGTGTGCAGCGGGATCCGGTCGATGATGGACACCAGTGGGCCGAAGCCGTTCGGGGTGGGTCGGCGGGCGCCCTTGGGGGAGCCGGTGGTGCCGGAGGTCAGCACGATGATCCGGCCGTCGCGCTCCGGTGGGCGCAGCTCGCCCGGCAGCGCTCCGGCGATCAGCTCGGCATGGGCGCGCTCGTCGACCCGGTGCAGCTCGGCCGGGAGCCCGAGGACCAGCTCGGCGAACTCGTCGTCGTGCACCAGTACCCGCAGTCGTTGCTCCTCGGCGACGGTGGCCAGTTGCGCGGCGGACAGGCCGGTGTTGACCAGGACCGCGTCGTTGCCGAGCAGGGTGGCGGCCACGATCGTCTCGATCAGGCCGTGGTGGTTGCGGCAGAGCACGCCGATCCGGTCGCCGGGCTGTACGCCGAGCGCGGCGCGTAGTGCCCGGGCCAGCCGCTCGGACCGGTCGAGCAGTTCCTGGTAGGTCAGCTCGGTGCCGTGCTCGTCGAGCACCGCCGGGCGGCCGGGGTCCCGGGCGGCGGCTTGGCGCAGCTCACCGGCGAGGCTCCAGCCCCAGGTGCGCAGGGCGTTGAGCTGGGAGGCGACGCGGATGGGCCGGCCGGGGGTGAGCAGGCCGCGCCGGGTCAGCGTGGCGACGACGAACGGCAGGTCCATGCTCTCGGGCCTCCTTCAGGGGGTGCGCGGAAGGGCCCCCGTAGGGACCCTTCCGCGGGCTCTCTTGTCGATCATGCACCGGATCCGCCCTGCTGCCCAACCGGTGTGATCAGCGAATCTGCATGCCGGAGATCGCTCGGGAGATCACCAACCGCTGGATCTCGGAGGTGCCCTCGAAGATGGTGTAGATCTTCGCGTCGCGGTACCAGCGCTCCACCGGGTGGTCCCGCAGGAAGCCGGCTCCGCCGAGCAACTGCACCGCCTTCTCGGTCACCGACACCGCCACCTCGCCGGCCTTGAGCTTGGACATCGACCCCTCGCCGGCGGTGAACGGGCGGTTGTTACGGCCCATCCAGGACGCCCGCCAGACCAGCAGACGCGCCGCGTCGATCTCCATCCGCATGTCGGCCAGCGCGAACGCGACCGCCTGGTTCTCGATGATCGGTCGTCCGAACTGGACCCGGTCCTTGGCGTACTCCAGGGCGTACTCGTAGGCGGCCCGGGCCACGCCGAGCGCCTGCGCGCCGACGGTGGGTCGGGACAGCTCGAAGGTGCGCATCGCGGCCTGCCCGGTGACGCGCTGCCCGGAGCGGGCGCGGTCCAGGCGTTCCAGGAGGGCGTCCCGGCCGCCGAGCAGGCAGCGCCCGGGCACGCGTACCCCGTCGAGGAAGACGTCGGCGGTGTGCGACGCGCGCAGGCCCAGTTTGCGAAGCTTGCGGGTGGCGGCCAGGCCGGGGGTGCCCGGCGGTACGACGAACGCCGCCTGACCCCGGGAGCCGAGCGTGGGGTCGACCGAGGCGGTGACCACGTGCACTCCGGCGATCCCGCCGTTGGTGGCGTACGCCTTCTGCCCGGTCAGCACCCACTCGTCGGTGGCCTCGTCGTAGACCGCCCGGGTGCGCATCGCGCCGACGTCGGAGCCGGCCTCCGGCTCGCTGGTGCAGAACGCGGCCACGGCCGGCGAGTCGACGTCGCCGAAGCACTGCGGCACCCACTCGACCATCTGGTCGGGGGTGCCCGCGCCGTAGATGGCGGCGACGGCGAGCGAGGTGCCGAAGATGCTCAGACCGATGCCGGCGTCACCCCAGAAGAGTTCCTCGCTGGCGATCGGCAGGGAGAGCCCGGTCGGGTCGGCCCAGCAGGTGGCGAGGAACTCGAAGCCGTAGAGGCCGACCTTGGCGGCCTCCTGGATCACCGGCCACGGGGTGTCCTCGCGCTCGTCCCACTCGGCGGCGGCCGGGCGCACGACCTCGGCGGCGAAGCCGTGCACCCAGTCGCGCAGATCCCGCTGTTCCTCGTTCAGGTCGAGCGAGAACTCGGTCATCTCAGGCCTTGGGGATGTCGAACAGGTTGGCGATGTTGGCGGCGAGGCCGAGGTCGCCCTTCGCCTTCAGCTTGCCGGTCATGAACATCATCACCGGGTTGGCGCCACCGGAGACGATCTTCAAGAACTCCACCGGGCCCATGGTCAGGCTCAGCTTCGGGTCGTGCTGCGGGGTCTCGTTCACGTCGCACTTACCGTCGGCGATGACCACCTCGTAGGTGTCGTTGCCGCCGTCCGGGCGACCGGTGATGACCCAGTGGATGACCGCGTTGGTGGAGCCGGCCCGGTCCGCACGGAACAGCGACGGCATCCGGCCGAACACCTCGCCGAGGATCTTGCCGCGCAGATCACCGGACATCACCTGGGCGATCTTGTCGTCCGGGGTGGACTTGACCAGCTGGGCGAACTCCTTGGGGCCGACGTTCGCGAAGGTGGCCGGGTCGAAGTCAGTCATGGGGGAAAACACCTCTCGGGCCGTCCGACTTGGTTACTCCGGCGTAACCCTACGCACGAGTAGGTATGCTCGCAAGGTGTCCACCGCTCCCGCCTTCAAGCGCCTGCCGCGGGCCGTCCGTGAGCAGCAGATGCTCGACGCGGCCGTCAAGGTCTTCTCCCGGCGCGGCTTCCACGCCGCCAGCATGGACGAGATCGCGGAGGACGCCGGCATCTCCAAGCCGATGGTCTACGCGTACCTCGGCACGAAGGAGGAGGTGTTCGTCGCCTGCCTGCACCGGGAGGGCACCCGGATGATGCAGGCCATCGCCGGCGCGGCCGCCCCCGACCTGCCGGCCGACGAGCGGCTCTGGCGAGGGTTGCGGGCGTTCTTCGGCTTCGTCGGCGCGTACCGCGACGGCTGGGCCGTGCTCTACCGGCAGGCCCGGGGCGAGCAGCCGTTCGCCGGCGAGCTGGCCACCATGCGGGCCCGGCTGGTCGAGGTCGTCGCCGGGATGCTGGACCACGCGTTGCGCGCGGAGGGTCGCGAGGTGGCCGGCACCGACCTGGAGGTGGTCGCGTACGCCCTGGTCGGCGCGACCGAGTCGCTGGCCGACTGGCTCGCGGACCACCCGGAGGCCGACCCGGAGAAGACCGCCACGCGGATGATGAACGTGGCCTGGCTCGGCGCCGGCCAACTCCTGCACGGCGTCACCTGGCGCCCGGCCACCGACTGACGCCCCGCATCACCGCGCCGGTGTCGGGCTCGCCGGCTCGGCCGGAGTCGGTCGCCCGGATCGGCGACGGTTGCGGAGCCAACGGACCACCTCGACGACCACGGTCACCGTCAGCGCGAGGCCCAGGCCGAGCAACAGGCCGCGCAGCGGGTCCTGTTCGAAGGCCAGACCGCCGAGGTAGCCGACCAGCGCCGAGTAGAGCCCCCACGAGCCGGCGGCGAGCGCGTCGAAAGCCAGGAAGCGTCGACGGGGATAGTGGACGGCTCCCATGGTGAGGGTGACCGCGGTCCGGCCCCCCGGCACGTAGCGGGCCACGGTGAGGATCAGGCCGCCCCGGTCGGCGATTCCCCGGCGGGCCCGTTCGACGGCGGTCCGGCGCCGGCCGTGCGGCGGGAGCCGGTCGAGCAGCCGGGTGCCACCGCTCCGCCCGATGGCGTACGAGACGTGGTCGCCGACGAGAGCCCCGGCGGCGGCCACCAGGATCACCGCGGGCAGGTACGGCGCCCCGGAGGCCGCGAACACCCCGGCGGTGATCACCGCGGTCTCGCTCGGCACCACCGGGAAGAAGCCGTCGAGCACCGCGATCGCGAAGATCGCCAGGTACACCCACGGCGAGGACATGGTGTGGTGCAGCAGGTCGAGCAGATCCATGATCCCGATGCTGGTGCGAACGGCGGCCGTCGCCATCGGCCAGTGGTCAGCCGGGCGACACGACTTAAGTAGGTCCGGCCCGGACTGCTGGTAGGGGTCTTCCCCCACCGCACCCGGGTCTGTCCGGCGCGGACGGCACGATCCGGCGACGAGGACCTACGCTCGCTGCGTGGTGTCCCGAGCGGTCGTCCTGCGGTGGGTCGTCGACCGGTACGCCCCGCTGCTGCTCGCCGCAGTGGTCACCGCCGCCGTCTGGGCCAGCGCGACCGGGGCGATCGGCGTCCGCTCGCCGATGCCGGGGGCCGTCACACTGCTCGTGGCGCTGGCCTCGGGTTGGGCGGCCGGCGTGGTTCGGGCCCGCCGTTGGCCGCTGTTCCTCACGGCCGCGGTCAGTTGGTTGCTGCTCGCCGCCGCGGCACCCGGGGTGGTCGCCTCGTACCAGGCGGGTCTGCGGCTGCGTGGCCGCCGGCTCACCGATTATCTCGTCGGGGTCGCCCTGGTGCTGACCGGTGGCGTGCTGGTCGGGCTGGCAGTGGGCGGCGTACGTCGACTCACCACCGCCACCTTCGGCAATGTGCTGCTGCTGACCGCCTGCCTGGTCGGGCTTCCCCTGGTCGTCGGCCTCTGGGTGCGGGCCCGTCGGGACACGCTCGCTGCCCTGCGGGATCGGGCCGAGCGGCTGGAACGCGAGCAGGAGGCCCGCGCCGACCGGGTCCGTGCCGAGGAGCGGACCCGCATCGCCCGGGAGATGCACGACGTGGTGGCGCACCGGGTGTCGCTGATCGTGGTGCACGCCGGGGCGCTGGAGGTGACCGCCACCGACCCGGAGACCGTCGAGTCCGCCGCGCTGATCCGCGAGACGGGTCGGCAGGCACTCACCGACCTGCGCGAGGTGCTGGGCGTGCTGCGACAGGCCGCCCCGCCCGCAGTGCCGGAGCCGGCGCTCGACGCCCTGGACGAACTGATCGGGGAGTCTCGCGCCGCCGGACTGCGGGTGTCCCGGCGGGACGAGGGTGTGGCGACGGCGCTGCCGGCGACCGTGGAACGCACCGCGTACCGGGTGGTGCGGGAGGCGCTGACCAACGTGCGCAAGCACGCCGCCGACGCCGAGACGACGGTCTGCCTGCGCTACCTTCCCGGCGGGCTGGAGGTGGTGGTCCGCAACGGTCCGTCCGCGGGCGGTTTGGCCCTGCCCGGCGCCGGCCACGGGCTGCTCGGCCTGCGCGAGAGGGTGGAGCTGCTCGGCGGCCGACTGGAGGCGGTGCCCATGCACGGCGGGTTTTTGGTCCGTGCCCTGCTCCCGGTGGCGGGTGCGGCGTGATTCGCGTGGTGGTGGTCGACGACGAGCAGCTGGTCCGCGCCGGGCTGCGGCTCATCCTGGAGGCGGCACCGGACATCGTGGTGGTGGGCGAGGCGGCGGACGGCGCCGGCGCGTTGGAGCAGGCTCACCGGTTACACCCCGAGGTGGTGCTGCTCGACGTCCGGATGCCGGGCATCGACGGGCTCACCGCCGCGCCCGAGGTGGTCGCCGCCGGCCCAAAGGTGATCATGTTGACCACCTTCGACCTCGACGAGTACGTGCACCGGGCGCTGCGTGCCGGAGCGGTGGGCTTCCTCCTCAAGGACACCCCGCCCCGGGAACTGGCCGCGGCCGTCCGAACGGTGGCCGCCGGGAACGCGATGCTCGCACCGACGGTGACCCGGCGGCTGATCAGCTCGTTCGCCGAGCGTGGACCGGCCCGTCGGGACGCGGCCCGCCAGCGGCTCGCCCGGCTCACCGCGCGCGAGCTGGAGATCGTCCGGGAGGTGGGGCGCGGGCACGGCAACGCGGAGATCGCGCGGCGGCTGACGATGAGCGAGGCCACCGTGAAGGCGCACGTCAGCCGGGCGCTGGCGAAGCTTCAGGCGGGCAACCGGGTGCAACTGGCGATCCTGGTGTACGACGCCGACCTGCTGTGACCGGGCTGCGCGGCCCGTCGCGCGGCAGACGGTGCGGGGTGGCCGGTCAGTGGCGGGCGGCGGCACGGCGGCGTGCCCGGCTGCGCAGCCGACGGACGCCCTCGATGCCGAACGTGACGATCACCGAGAGCCCCACGCCGACGAGGACTCCCCGCACCGGGTCGCGTTCGAAGGCCAGCCCGCCGAAGTAGCCGAGCAGCCCGCAGTACAGCGCCCAGGTGACCGTCGCGATGCCGTCGTAGAGCAGGAACGATCGGCGCGGGTAGCGCACCGCGCCCATGGTGAGAGTGACCGCGGTCCGGCCCCCCGGCACGTACCGGGAGGTGGTCAGGATCAGCCCGCCGCGCCGGTCCACCGCACGCCGGGCCCAGTCGGAGCTGGCCCGCCGACGGCTGCCGACGGGCAGTTGGGCCAGCCGGTTCGCGCCCCCGCCCCGCCCGATGGCGTACGAGATGTGGTCGCCGATCAGCGCGCCGAGCGCGGCGCTGGCGATCACCGCGCCCAGGTTGGGGTGCGCTCCGTCGGCGGCGAGCACCCCCGCGGTGATCACCGCCGCCTCGCCCGGCACCGCGGGGAAGAACGCGTCGACCGCGGTGAGCCCGAAGATCACCAGGTACACCCACGGTGAGGTGACCGTCTCCCGGAGCAGGTCGAGCAGGGCGTCCATGCCCCAATGCTCGGCGGCCGGTCGACACGCGGTGGCGCTTCGCCGACATCCGCCGCCCGCCCCGCCGGGTCAGCGCACCGTGCCGGCGAGGTGCGGTCGACCGGTGCGCGGGTCGTGCAGGGCGAAGTCCCAGCCGTCGTCGGCGCGGGCGGCGGAGAAGCCGATCGTGCCGGGCAGCGCCACCGGCAGCTTGAACGCCACCTCGACGGTGCCGGCGTCCGGCAGCCGGTTGTCCAGCGCGGCCAGGCAGCGGGCCTTGGTCCACATGCCGTGCGCGATCGGCCGGGGAAAGCCGAAGAGCCGGGCACCCAGCCGGGAGGTGTGGATCGGGTTGTGGTCGCCGGAGGCGCGGGCGTAGTCGGTGCCGACGCGAGTGCCGACCCGCCAGTGGGCGGTGGCGGCCGGCGTCGCGGGCCGCTCACTCCGGTCGCGCCGGGTACCGCCGCCGTCACCCCGCTCCCGGCTGAGGTACGTGGCGACGCCGCGCCAGACCTCCGTCCCGCCGGCCGAGGCGACCAGCACCACGTCGAGCTGCCGGCCCCGCTCGTGCGGGCGCAGGTGCTCGGCGTACGCGGTGAAGTCGAGCAGCTCACCGGCGAGCACCGGGCGGTGCGTCGTGATCCGGTTGGCCACGTGCACGAGACCGGTCACCGGGAACGGGAACTCCGGCGCGGTCATCAGCCGCAGCGCCAGCGGGAAGCCCAGCACGTGCGGGTACGTCACCGGCAGCCGCTCGGCCAGCGGAAAGCCGCAGACCCGGTCGTAGTCGGCGAGGTGTGCCCGGTCGACCTGGACGCCGGCGACGGTCAACGCTACCGCCGGCACGGTCCGGTCGCGCCGACCGCCGGGCAGCGCGCCCCGCAGCGCCCGCCGGTACAGCGGGCCGGTGGCCGGCAGCCGGGGCAGCTCGACGACTGCCCGCATCGGCCGGGCGTTCGCGTCACCCATCACGCCCCCAGCAGGCTCTGGCCGCAGACCCGGACCACGTTGCCGCTGACCGCGCCGCTGGCCGGCCACGCGAGCCAGCCGATCGTCTCGGCCACGTCGACCGGCAGCCCGCCCTGGGCCACGCTGTTCATCCGCCGGCCCGCCTCGCGGACCACCAGCGGGATGCGCGCGGTCAGGCGGGTCTCGATGAAGCCGGGTGCCACCGCGTTGACGCTGATCCCGCGGTCGCGCAGGGCCGGGGCGAGCGAGCCGACCAGCCCGATCACGCCGGCCTTGCTCGTGGCGTAGTTGGTCTGCCCCCGGTTGCCGGCGATCCCGGCGATCGAGGAGACCGACACGATCCGACCGCCGGCCGGGATCAGCTCCCGCTCCAGCAGCACGTCGTTGATCCGCTCCTGGCTGGAGAGGTTGACGTCGATGACCTGGTCCCACCGGTCGGCGTCCATCCGGCCGAGCGTCTTGTCGCGGGTGATGCCGGCGTTGTGCACCACCGCGTCGACCCGGCCGTGTCGGCTGGCCAGGTGGTCGGCGAGCCGGGTCGGCGCGTCCGACGCGGTCAGGTCGAGCTGCACGGCGGTGCCGCCGATGTCGTTCGCCACGGCGGCCAACGCGTCCCCGGCGGCCGGGATGTCGAGCGCCACCACCTGCGCGCCGTCGCGGGCGAGCACCCGGGCCAGCGCCGCGCCGATGCCCCGTGCGGCGCCGGTGACCAGCACGACCTGCCCGTCCAGTGGGCGCTCCCAGTCGGTCGGGGCGGTCGCGTCCCCGGCGCCGACCAGGATCACCTGCCCCGAGACGTACGCGGACCGGCCGGAGAGAAGGAATCGGAGGGTCGATTCGAGGCTCGTGAACGTGCCGGCAGGATGGCTCGAACCGCCCGTGACGGTGACGGCGTTGCCGGTCACGTACACGAGTTGTGCGGTGACGCCCCGGCCGAACTCCTTGCCGATGCTGCGGACCAACCCCTCCAGGGCACGCTGGGCGGTGGCCTCCCGCGGCGTCGGGCACTCCTGTGGCGGGCTGCCCAGCACGATCACCCGACCGCTGGGCAGCACGGCCCGGGCCTGCGGGTGGAAGAAGTCGTAGAGCTGGCGCAGGCCGGTCGAGTCGGTGATCCCGGTGGCGTCGAAGAGCAGTGCGCCGTACCGCTGCGGGGTGTCGGTGGAGGCGGCCGCCGTCGGGTCGGCGAGCTCGACCCCCGCGGTGGTCAGGATCGCGGCGACCGGCTCGGCGAGCCGGCCGCCGGTGGCCGCGCCGAGCAGCGCGGGCCCTGGCAGCAGCGGGTCGCCGGGGTGGTGTCGGCGCAGTCGCGGCGGGTCGGGCAGCCCCAGGCGCTTGACCAGCGTGCGGCCGGCGGCCGATTGGACGAAGCTCGCGTACCTGTCGGTCATGGGCGTAGCCTACTGGCGAGTAGGGTTCGAGCAACACATGTCGAGGAGGCGGATCGTGCAGAGCATCCGGCGGGTCGCGGTCATCGGGGGCAACCGAATCCCCTTCGCCCGTTCCAACTCCCGCTACGCGGACGCGTCCAACGCGGACCTGCTCGGCGCGGCGCTGGACGGTCTGATCGCCCGGTACGGGCTGGCCGGGCAGCGGGTCGGCGAGGTGGTGGCCGGGGCGGTGCTCAAGCACTCCCGGGACTTCAACCTGACCCGCGAGGTCGTGCTCGGCTCCCGGCTCGACCCGCACACACCGGCGTACGACATCCAGCAGGCCTGCGGCACCGGCCTGGAGGCGGCGATCCTGGTCGCCAACAAGATCGCCCTCGGGCAGCTGGACGTGGGCATCGCCGGTGGCGTCGACACCACCTCCGACGCGCCGCTGGCGGTCAACGAGGAGATGCGCCGCACGCTGCTCAAGCTCAACTCCGCCCGCTCGCTCGGCGAGCGGCTCAAGGTCGCCGCCAAGCTGCGCCCGCTCCAGCCGTTCAAGCCGGAGATCCCGCGCAACGCCGAGCCGCGTACCGGCCTGTCCATGGGGGACCACGCCGCCCGCACCGCCCTGCGCTGGCAGATCGACCGGCGCGCCCAGGACGAGGTGGCGCTCCGCTCGCACCAGCGACTGGCCGCCGCGTACGACCGCGGTTTCTTCGACGACCTCATGACGCCGTACCTGGGCCTCACCCGCGACCAGAACCTGCGCGCGGACACCAGCCTGGAGAAGCTCGGCTCACTCAGGCCGGTGTTCGGCACCCGTGGCCCGGACGCCGAGCAGGCCACCATGACCGCCGGGAACAGCTCACCACTCACCGACGGCGCGTCCACGGTGCTGCTGGCCAGCGAGGAGTGGGCGCGCGCGCACAATCTTCCGGTGCTGGCCTGGTTCAGCTGGTCGGAGACGGCCGCGGTGGACTTCGTGCACGGCGACGAGGGGCTGTTGATGGCGCCCGCGTACGCGGTGCCCCGGATGCTGGCCCGGGCCGGGCTGACGCTCCAGGACTTCGACTACTACGAGATCCACGAGGCGTTCGCCTCGCAGGTGCTGGCCACCCTCGCCGCCTGGGAGTCACCGGAGTTCTGCAAGGACCGGCTCGGTCTGGACGCCCCGCTGGGCGCCATCGACCGCGACCGGATCAACGTGCACGGCTCCTCCCTGGCCGCCGGGCACCCGTTCGCCGCCACCGGCGGACGGATCGTGGCGACCCTGGCCAAGCTGCTGGCCGAGAAGGGCAGCGGACGCGGACTGATCTCGATCTGCGCCGCCGGGGGTCAGGGCGTGACGGCGATCCTGGAGCGCTGACTGACGACCGGCCCAGGTCAGTCCCCGGGTGACCCCGTCCGAGGGTGGCCACCGGATACGGGAGAATGGGCGCCGTGACGACGATCCCGAACGTGCTCGCCAATCGGTACGCCTCGCCCGAACTGGTCGCCCTCTGGTCACCGGAGGAGAAGGTCCGGATGGAGCGGCGGCTCTGGCTGGCCGTGCTCCGCGCGCAGCGCGATCTCGGCGTGCCCGTGCCGGACGGCGTGGTCGAGGCGTACGAGCGCGTGCTCGACCAGGTGGACCTCGCCTCCATCGCGGAGCGGGAGCGAGTCACGCGGCACGACGTGAAGGCACGGATCGAGGAGTTCAGCGCGCTCGCCGGGTTCGAGCACGTGCACAAGGGGATGACCTCCCGGGACCTCACCGAGAACGTCGAGCAGCTCCAGGTGCGCGCCTCGCTGGAGCTGATCCGGGACCGTGTGGTGGCCACCCTGGCCCGGTTGGCCTGGCTCGCTCACGAGCACTCCGAGCTGGTGATGACCGGCCGTTCACACAACGTGGCGGCGCAGGCCACCACGCTGGGCAAGCGCTTCGCGTCGGCGGCGGAGGAGCTGCTCATCGCGTACGAGCGACTGGAGGAGCTGATCGCCCGCTACCCGCTGCGCGGGATCAAGGGGCCGGTCGGCACGGCCGCCGACCAGCTCGACCTCTTCGACGGCGACGCCGACAAGGTGGCCGAGCTGGAGCGCCGGGTCGCCGAGCACCTCGGCTTCTCCCGCGTGCTGGACAGCGTCGGGCAGGTCTACCCACGATCGCTGGACTTCGACGTGCTGGCCGCGCTGGCGCAGACCGCCGCCGCGCCGTCGTCGCTGGCCACCACGATCCGGCTGATGGTCGGCCAGGAGCTGGTCACCGAGGGCTTCAAGCCGGGTCAGGTCGGCTCCAGCGCCATGCCGCACAAGATGAACACCCGTTCGTCCGAGCGGGTCAACGGCTTCGCGGTGATCATCCGGGGTTACCTGTCGATGGTCGGCGAGCTGGCCGGTGACCAGTGGAACGAGGGGGACGTGTCCTGCTCGGTGGTCCGCCGGGTCGCCCTGCCGGACGCTTTCTTCGCCGCCGACGGGCTGTTCCAGACCTTCCTCACCGTGCTCGACGAGTTCGGCGCGTACCCCGCGGTGATCAACCGGGAGCTGGAGCGGTTCCTACCCTTCCTGGCCACCACGAAGATCCTGGTGGCGGCGGTCCGGCGCGGCGTCGGCCGGGAGGTCGCACACGAGGTGATCAAGGAGCACGCGGTCGCGGTGGCGCTGGCCATGCGCGAGAAGGGCTCGCCGGAGAACGACCTGTTCGACCGGCTCGCGGCGGACAGCCGGCTCGGCCTGTCCCGCGCCGACATCGACACCCTCGTCGCCGACCGCACCGCCTTCGTCGGCGCCGCCCCGGCCCAGGTCGCCGCGGTCACCCGCCGCATCACCGCCGTGGTCGAAACCCACCCGCACGCAGCCACCTACTCCCCACCCGCCATCCTCTGACCCTCCCGCCTCTTGACCCTGCCCTCCTCTGTTGATCAAGAGGTTTGCGTCATTTTCGATCTCCCTGATGACGCAAACCTCTCGATCAACGGGGCTGGGGGCGAGGCGTGGGTCAGTCGCCGGTTGGGGTTTCGGCGGCGGTTCGCAGGTTGGGGGCGCTGGCTGGTTCGGCGATGCCGCCGGGCGACTCGGTGAAGCCGGCGTCGTGCGCCGTCTCCGCGGCGATCGCGGGCTGGTCGGCGGGCATGACGTCCGGCATGACGGGTGCGACGACCACTGCCGTTCCGTACGCGCAGATCTCCATCCACATCTCGCCGCAGTCCCGGCTGTCGAACCGCATGCCGATCACGGCGTTGGCGCCGAGCCGTAGGGCCTCCTCGCCGAGCCGGGCCACCGAGTCGGTGCGCCACCGGGTCAGGTTGTCCGGGGCCATCGGGTCGTACGCGCCACCGCGCAGGTTCTTGACCCCCTCGCGGTACGGGTTGCGCGTCCTGGCCATCGATGACACCACCTCACCGAGAATCTGGCGGATCTCGTAGCCGGGCAGTTGCTCCGTCGTCACGACCAGCACGATTCCGATGCTGTCAGGAGCGGCGTGACCCGATCGTGTGCACTAGTTCACCTGATCGGATGCTGCAAAACGACGCGGCGCGGACGGCTGGCGCAGGGCCTGCCATCCGCGCCGCGCGGGGCGCTAACCGTCAGACACCGGCCACCGAGGTGATCCAGGCCCGGTTGTACGCGACACTGCCGTAGTTCTGGATGCTCGACCCGTCGGCCGTCGAGGCCACGCCGACCTGCTGGCCGTTGTAGAACTGCGGGCCGCCCGAGTCGCCCCGCCAGGCGTTGCCGTTGATCCGGCTGCTGCGGATCGCCTGGCCGCCGTACGCGTCGCTGGCGTTGTTGCTGGTCACCCGGACGGTGGCGGTCTTCAACGTGGTGGAAGCCGAGCAGCCGCTGTAGCAGGTCATGCCCCAGCCGTAGATCGAGTTCGTGGAGTTGATCGGCGGGTTGCTGCTGGCCAGGCTCACCGCCGAGGTGCTGACGGTGCTGGAGAGGCGCATGAGGGCGAGGTCGTTGCGGGTGTAGGTGGCGCTGACGGTGCGGGTGACCCCGCCGGAGGAGCGATTCACGCTGCCGACCCGGACGGACATGGTGCCGCTGATGCAGTGCCGGGCGGTGAGCACCCACTGCGGGGCGATCACGCTGCCGGAACAGGTGAACGAGCCGTTGCTCATCACCGCGGCGGCCCACGGGGCGGACGAGACGGTGCCGCCGCCGATGATCGGTTGCGGGCCGGCAGGGGCGGCGGACGCGCCGGACGCGGCGCCGAGAGCGCCGGCCAGCGCGACGCCGAGCAGGGCGAGCAGGGGACGGATGCGCATCGGGTGGACTCCTTGGGCGGGGCGGACCCGGGGTCGCCGGGTGCGGGAGGACGACAACGGGGGGTCCCCGCCATCGCCAACATCGAACTCTGTCGATGTACAGTAGGGCCCACGGCGGCTGTTTTCAAGAATTTGATCGAGGTTAACCAATGTAACGATTCGGCGTCCCTCAGCGCCGTATATGCCCTGGTGGGGCCGCGTGTCCCGCGTGGTGACCCGTCCCGGCCGCCGGTTGTGTCGACCACCGCCTGAACTGCACCCGGCCGGTGCGTCCGCGACGGAATCTGCCAGGTACGCTGGCTGCGCTCGCCCGTTGTGGGTCGGCACCCAACTGCGTACACAGTCAGGAGTGCCCAGTGCCTCGCGTCGTCGTCGACGTCATGCTCAAGCCCGAGATCCTCGATCCGCAGGGCCAGGCCGTCGCAAACGCGCTGCCCCGGCTCGGCGTCAGCGACGTCGCCTCGGTTCGGATCGGCAGGCGGATCGAGATCGAGTTCACCGGTGACCCGGACCTGGACCGGGCCCGGGAGATCGCCGACAAACTGCTCGCCAACCCGGTCATCGAGGACTTCACCGTCCGCCTGGTCGAGGCCGACGAGACCGCGGACGCCCGCTCGTGACCGCCCGGGTCGGTGTGGTCACCTTCCCCGGCTCTCTCGACGACGGGGACGCGGCCCGAGCCGTCCGGATCGCCGGGGCCGAGCCGGTCCGGCTCTGGCACGGTGACCCGGAGCTGCACGGGGTCGACGCGGTCGTGCTGCCCGGCGGCTTCTCCTACGGCGACTACCTGCGCTGCGGCGCGATCGCCCGGTTCGCCCCCGTGATGGAGACGATCGTGGACGCCGCCCGGGGTGGCCTGCCGGTGCTCGGCATCTGCAACGGCTTCCAGATCCTCTGCGAGGCGCACCTGCTGCCCGGCGCGCTCACCCGCAACCAGCACCTGCACTTCCGCAACCGGGACCAGATCCTGCGCATCGAGTCGGCCGGCACCGCGTGGACCAACGCGTTCCAGCCCGGCCAGGAGGTGCTCATCCCGGTGAAGAACGGCGAGGGCTGCTACGTCGCCGACAGCGCGACGCTGGACCAGCTCGAAGCCGAGGGCCGGGTGGTCGCCCGCTACGTCGGAGGCAACCCGAACGGGTCGCAGCGCGACATCGCCGCGATCACCAACCCCGCCGGCAACGTGGTCGGCATCATGCCGCACCCCGAGCACGCGGTGGAGGCGCTCACCGGTCCCTCGCTGGACGGCCTCGGCTTCTTCACTTCGGCCCTCAAGCACCTGGTGGGGGCGCCGGCGTGAGCGCGAGGAGCGAGTCCGGCGGGCACCTGCGCAGCGAGGAGAGGTCATGACCACCCATCCGGACCCGGTACGGGACACACCGGAGGCGTACTCCGCCCCGGCGCAGCCGACCGAGCCGCGCCCGGCGCAGCCCGTCGCCTCGGCCGCTCCCGCGCAGTCGGCGGCCGTCGACTGGACCGACGGCGTGGACACCGTGCCGCGCGCCGGTGGCACCCCGGGAGAGCTCCAGCCGTACACCGAACTGGGTCTTCGCGACGACGAGTACGACCGCATCCGGCAGATCCTCGGCCGGCGGCCCACTCAGTCCGAGCTGGCCATGTACTCGATCATGTGGAGCGAGCACTGCTCCTACAAGTCGAGCAAGGTGCACCTGCGCCAGTTCGGTGAGAAGGCCCCGCAGAGTGACCGGCTGCTCGCCGGTATCGGCGAGAACGCCGGCGTGGTGCAGATCTCCGACGAGTTGGCGGTGACCTTCAAGGTCGAGTCGCACAACCACCCGAGCTTCGTCGAGCCGTACCAGGGTGCGGCGACCGGCGTCGGCGGCATCGTCCGGGACATCCTCGCCATGGGCGCCCGCCCGGTCGCGGTGATGGACCCGCTGCGTTTCGGCGCCGCGGACCACCCCGACACCGCGCGGGTCCTCACCGGCGTGGTCGCCGGCGTCGGCGGCTACGGCAACTGCCTCGGTCTGCCCAACATCGGTGGCGAGCTGGTCTTCGATCCGTCCTACCAGGGCAACCCGCTGCTCAACGCGCTCTGCCTGGGTGTGCTGCCGGTCGACCGTCTGCAGAACAAGGCCGCCGCCGGCCCCGGCAACGTGGTCGTGCTGATGGGCGCCAAGACCGGCCGGGACGGCATCGGCGGCGTCTCGGTGCTGGCCAGCGCCACCTTCGACGAGGGCAGCGAGCAGCGTCGCCCGGCCGTGCAGGTCGGCGACCCGTTCACCGAGAAGCTGCTGATCGAGGCCTGCCTGGAGCTGTACGACGGCCAGCTGGTCGTCGGCATCCAGGACCTCGGCGGCGCCGGGCTGACCTGCGCGCTCACCGAGACCGCCGCCGCGGCCGGCACCGGCATGCGCGTCTGGCTGGAGCGGGTGCCGCTGCGTGAGCCGTCGATGGACCCGCACGAGATCCTGGCCAGCGAGTCCCAGGAGCGCATGCTCCTGGTCGTCGAGCCGGACAAGCTCGACGCGGTGCTCAAGACCGCCGAGAAGTGGGGCGTGCTCGCCACCGCGATCGGCGAGGTCACCGCGCCGGAGCCGGACGGCAGCCCGGGCCGGTTGCTGATCACCTGGCAGGACCACCTGGTCGTCGACGTGCCCCCGGGCTCGCTGGTCGACGACGGCCCGGTCTACGCCCGGCCGATGCGTGAGCCGGCCGACCTGATCCTGCTCCAGGCCGACCGGGCCGAGACGCTTCCCCGCCCGGCCGACCCGGAGGCGCTGCGCGAGACCGTGCTGCGCATGATCGCGTCGCCGAACCTGGCCGACAAGACCTGGGTCACCGAGCAGTACGACCGCTACGTGCTGGGCAACACCGTGCTCGCCCAGCCGGAGGACGGCGGCGTCATCCGGATCGACGAGCGGACCGGGCTCGGCGTGGCGCTGTCCGTGGACGGCAACGGCCGGTACACGCGGCTCGACCCGTACAACGGCACCAAGCTGGCGCTGGCCGAGGCGTACCGGAACGTGGCGGTGACCGGCGCCAAGCCGATCGCCGTGACCAACTGCCTCAACTTCGGCTCCCCCGAGGACCCGGGCGTGATGTGGCAGTTCGCCGAGGCCGTGCGCGGCCTGGCGGACGGCTGCCTGGAACTGGGCATCCCGGTCACCGGCGGCAACGTCAGCTTCTACAACCAGACCGGCGCCGCAGCCATCCACCCGACCCCGGTGGTCGGCGTGCTGGGTGTGCTGGACAACGTCGCCGACCGGGTCCCGATGGGCTTCGTCCCGCGCGCCGGTGGCGACCACGACCAGCTCTACCTGCTCGGTGAGACCAACGTGGAACTCTCCGGCTCGGAGTGGGCCTGGGTGACGCACGAGCACCTCGGCGGTATCCCGCCGCAGGTCGACCTGGCACGGGAGAAGGCGCTGGGTGACCTGCTGGCCGAGGCCGCCCGGGTCGGTCACCTCACCTCGGCGCACGACCTCTCCGACGGTGGCCTCGCCCAGAGCCTGGTCGAGTCCTGCCTGCGTCGCGGCGTCGGCGCCCGGATCGCGGTGCCGGAGCACTTCGCCGGCGGCTCGATGCCGTTCGTCTACCTGTTCAGCGAGTCGGCCGCACGGGCGCTGGTGTCGGTGCCGCGTGGCCACGACAAGGCGTTCGCGGCGCTCTGCGCCGAGCGGGGCGTGCCGTTCGAGCTGATCGGCGTCACCGACCCGGCCGGCGGTGCGCTGGAGGTGCACGGCCAGTTCCGGATCGGGCTGGACGAGCTGCGTGCCGCGCACACCGAGACGTTGCCGCGTCTCTTCGGCGGCGCAGCCGCCGTCGAGGTGTCCGCACCGGCGGCTGGCGTGGCGGGGGCGGTCGAGGCCGTGCCGCTGCCGGTCGCGCAGGGCGAGCCGGTGGCTGCCGAGCAGATCGATGTGGCGGCGGTGGTCTCCGAGCCGATCGCGTCGGCCGGTCCGTCCCCGCAGGCCGGTGCCGTCGAGCCGGTCGATCCTGCGGACGCCGATGGGCCGTCCGAGGCTGACTCCGGTGTCACCGACCCGTCGCCTGACGAGCGCTGAGGCCTTGGCGGCGGCCGTCTACGGCCAACCCGGGTCGGGCGCCCGATTCGACTGGGGGCTGACCGGGGCGGCTGAACTCGGCCGGGTCTGCGCCGCGCTGGTGGTGGTGGACGTGCTCTCGTTCACCACCTCGGTGGAGGTGGCGGTCGGCCGCGGCATGCGGGTGCACCCGTTCCCGTGGGGTGAGCAGGCCGCCGAGTACGCGCTGCGGGTCGGGGCTGTGGCCGCGGTGGGCCGTCGGCGGGTGACGGCGGAGCATCCGTGGTCGCTCTCGCCCGCCGCGCTGAGCACCGCGCCGGTGGTGGCGGACCTGGTGCTGCCCTCGCCGAACGGCTCCGCGATCAGCGCCGCCGCCAGTGCCACCGGTCTGCCGGTGGTCGCGGCGTGCCTGCGCAACGCCCGGGCCGTCGGGCGCTGGCTGCGCCGCCAGGGGTACGGCACGACGGACGCCCCGATCGGCGTGATCGCGTCGGGGGAGCGGTGGCCGGACGGTTCGCTGCGCCCGTCGGTGGAGGACCAGCTCGGCGCGGCCAGCGTGCTCGACGCCCTCTCCGGTGTGCCCGGTGGGCTCTCCGTGGAGGCGGCCATGGCGCTCGCCGCGCTGGCCAGCACCCCCGACGTGCCCGCGGCGGTGCGGGGCAGCGTCTCCGGCCGGGAACTGACCGAGAGTGGCTTCGTCGAGGACGTCGACGTAGCCGTCCGGGTCGGCGTGTCGGAGGTCGTTCCGGTGCTCCGCCACGGCGTGTTCTCCGCAGCCTGACCGACGCGAGTTCCCCTCCGGCCCGCCGGTGGACTCTGCGGCCTGCCGGTGGGCTCTGCGGCAGCGAAACGGCCGCCCGGAGATCCGAGCGGCCGTTTGCTGTGCCGTAGGTGGTGCGTGCCGGGTCAGTCGTCCAGCCAGTCGAGGCGTCGACCGCCCCGCTCGGTCGGCGGCGGGCTGTCCGCCGGTCGCGCCCGGCCGGTCTGCTGGCCGTAGCCGCCCTGGTCGTAGCCCCGGTCGTCGTAGCCGCCGCCGCGCTGCGGCGGGGGTTCCTGACCGTAGCCGCCCTGGTCGTACCCACCGGTCTGCTGGCCGTAGCCGCCCTGGTCGTAGCCCCGGTCGTCGTAGCCGCCGCCGCGCTGCGCCGGGGGTTCCTGACCGTAGCCGCCCCGGTCGTCGTAGCCACCGGTCTGCTGGCCGTAGCCGCCCTGGTCGTAGCCACCGGTCTGCTGGCCGTAGCCGCCCTGGTCGTAGCCGCCAGCCTGCTGGCCGTAGCCACCGGTCGGCTCCGCCGCCGGACCACCGTACGGAGCCGGATCGGGCTGACCGTAGCCCTGGCCCTGCTCCGGCTGGTAGACGCCGGTGGCGTACGGGTCGGCCGGAGCCGGGTAACTCGTGCTGTCGCCGTTGTACCGGCCGGTCGGCTCGTCGAAGCGCTCGCCGTAGCCCGCGCCGCCCGCGGGAGCCGGCGGGTAGCCGGCCGCGCCGGCCGGGGCCGTGTAGTCGCGGCTGCCGTAGCCGCCGCCGGAGGACGGGGCGCTGCCGTAGCCGCCACCGGAAGCCGGTGCGCCGCCGTAGCCCGCGCCGGAACCGGGTGCGGCGCCGTAGGCGTCACCGGCTGGGCCGGCGCCGTAGCCACCCTCGGGGGTCGCCGCCGTGCCGTAGCCGCCGCCCGAGGCCGGGGCGTTGCCGTAGCCGCCGGCACCGTACCCGCCGGGCGCCGGCTCGTCGCCGTAGCCGGCGCCGCCCCAGTTCTGCTGGCCAGCGCCGCCGTACGGCTGCGCTGGCGCGCCGTACGGATCCGGTGGGACGTCGTCGACCACCGGACGGTGCATCATCGTCGGCGCCTCGCTCAGCGCCGCGCCGCCGACCATGGTCGGGTCGGGTGCGCCCAAGGGTCGGTTGACGACCCGGGTCTGGTCGTCGGCCCCGCGGAAACCGCCCCGCGCCGCCGGCACCGCGCCGGCACCCGCCGGGTCGTCATCCTCGTCGCCGTTCTCCTTGCGCCGCATCCAGAGCAGCACGATCGTGCCGACACCAGCGGCGACGAGCAGACCGCCGAGCAGGATGATCATGTACGAGCCGATGCCGCCGCCCTCGTCCTCGTTGGAGGCGTTCGCCGGGGGGCCCGCGGTGGCTTCCTCGGTGGGCTCCTCCTCGGCGCCCTCGTCGAGCGGCTCCTCGGTGGGGGTGGCCTCGGCGGTGGCGGACGGCGTGGCGCTCGGCGTCACCTCGACCTTGATCTCCAGGCTGATCCGCTGCCCGGTGATGGCCTGACCGGCGCTGGCGTTGAGGGACTTGGTGGCGAGCACGTTGTCGAAGCTGGCGCCCAGGTCGATCCGGCCCGGCGCGATCGGCTTCGCGGTGGTGCCGGTGAAGCGGAAGTTGCCGCTGCCGTCGCTGGTGGTGTCGTAGCGTCGGCCGGTGCTGTCCTGCAGCATGACCACCGCGTTCGGCACCGCCTTGCTGTTGGCCTTCGCGACCACCTTGCCGGAGACCGACCGCACGGTCTGCGCCTCCGGCGGCGGGGGTGGCGCGGCCTTGCCCTTGACGGTCAGCGAGACGGTGGCGGTGTCCGGGCCCGACTCGGCCTCGACGGCCACGGTGACGGTGGCGGTGGCGTCACCAGCGTTGTCGTTGGCCGCGATCCTGACCAGCACCGACCTGGTCGGGTTGCCCAAGCCTCCGTCCGGGAGATCCACATCGCCGCAACCGCTGGCGCAGCTGACGCCCGACGGCAGCCCGGAGAGGCTGATCTTCGCCTTCTCGTCGCCGTTGTCACCCGTCACGCGTACGGTGATCGTGGCATCGCTGCCGGCGTTCACGGTGACCGAGCCAGGTGACACGTCGACGCTTGCGGCCAGGGCTGGTGTGGCGGGGACGGCGAGCAGAGCGCTGGCAACCAGCGCTACGACCACACCGGCCCGCTGCTTCCAGGCACGTCGGTGTGTTGACACGTCCACCGCCTTCCGGACTGACTTCCCTCTGACCGGCGGGGCGCCGGGCCGGGGATCATCACGGTACGAATACGCCGTCGGCAACTATGCCTTGTCTGACTGGATCGGCGCGACCCAGGGCCAGCGTCAGGTGTTCTGCCTGCGGGTCGTATCGTCCCGTCGTGTCCTCTCCGTACAGTAAGTCCACCGCCGTTGCGGCGGCGTTGTCGGCGCTCGACGAGGGGCGTACGCCCGAAAGGCCGGTACTCCGGGAGGCGGTCCGGTCGTTGTTGGCCGGCCTCGCGGAGCGCGCCCCCGGCCGATCGGTGGAGGTGCGCGTCCCACCATACGGTGCGATCCAGTGCGTTCCCGGTCCTCGACACACCAGGGGAAACCCACCAAACGTGGTCGAGATGGCCCCGGACACCTGGCTCGCGCTGGCAACCGGGCGAATTGACTGGGCTGAGGCGGTCACCGAGGGTCGCGTCCAGGTGAGCGGGGTCCGGGCGGACCTCTCGGCATATCTGCCCCTCTAGCTGCCCCGATGTCCGGCCCTCAGTGACGCTCGGCAGGGAAACCGTGACTTTCTGTATTGACGACGATTCGCGTACACTGTCAGGCGACGACAGTGGTCCCGGCCAAGGAGTGTGGATCCACCCGTGATCCCCGCCCGGCCGGTCCAGACCAGCATGAGGGAGCGGTAGTGCCCCGAGGCGACGGCCGGCTGAGCCACGACCTTGATCCCCAACGACCCGGCCCCCAGGACGCCTGTGGCGTCTTCGGCGTCTGGGCCCCGGGGGAAGAGGTCGCCAACCTGACCTACTTCGGTCTCTACGCCCTGCAGCACCGCGGCCAGGAGGCGGCGGGCATGGCGGTGAGCGACGGCTCCGGCGTGGTGGTCTACAAGGACCTCGGCCTGGTGGCCCAGGTCTTCGACGAGCCCACCCTGGCCAGCCTGCGCGGCCACCTGGCGATCGGGCACGCCCGCTACTCCACGACCGGCGCCTCGAACTGGGAGAACGCCCAGCCGACGATCCGGTCGACGAGTGCCGGCACGACGATCGCGCTGGCCCACAACGGCAACCTGGTCAACACCACGGAGCTGGAGAAGGAGGTCGCCGAGCGCGGCCTCGTCGCGGACGGCTCGACCAACGACACCTCGCTGGTCACCATGCTGCTGGCCAGCCGCCCGGACCTGTCGGTCGAGGCGGCCGCACTGGAGGTGCTGCCGCAGCTGCGGGGCGCGTTCAGCTTCGTCTTCATGGACGAGTCGACGCTCTACGCGGCCCGTGACCCGCACGGCGTACGCCCGCTGGTCCTCGGTCGTCTGGAGCGCGGCTGGGTGGTGGCCAGCGAGACCGCCGCCCTGGACATCGTCGGCGCCAGCGTGGTGCGCGAGGTCGAGCCGGGCGAGCTGATCGCGATCGACGAGGACGGGCTGCGGTCGACCCGTTTCGCGTCGCCGGAGCCGAAGGGCTGCCTCTTCGAGTACGTCTACATCGCCCGCCCGGACGCCACGATCGCCGGGCGCAACGTGCACGCGGCGCGGGTGCAGATCGGTCGGCAGCTGGCCAAGGAGCACCCGGTCGAGGCCGACCTGGTGATCCCGGTGCCCGAGTCCGGCACCCCGGCCGCGATCGGCTACGCCGAGGCGTCCGGCATCACCTACGGCGCGGGCCTGATGAAGAACCCGTACGTGGGGCGCACCTTCATCCAGCCGTCGCAGACCCTGCGGCAGCTCGGCATCCGGCTGAAGCTCAACCCGCTGCGGGAGAACGTGCGGGGCAAGCGGCTGGTGGTGGTGGACGACTCGATCGTCCGCGGCAACACCCAGCGGGCCATCGTGCGGATGCTGCGGGAGGCGGGGGCGCTGGAGGTGCACGTCCGGATCTCCTCCCCGCCGGTGAGCTGGCCGTGCTTCTACGGCATCGACTTCGCCACCCGGGCGGAGCTGCTGGCCAACGGGTTGGACAACGACGGCATCCGGCGTTCCATCGGTGCCGACACGCTCGGTTACGTTTCGCTTACCGGCCTGATCGCGGCGACCGAGCAGCCGAAGACCCGGCTGTGTCGGGCGTGTTTCGATGGGGAGTACCCGATCGAGCTGCCGGCTGGCAACCTGATCGGCAAGCACGTGCTCGAAGGGGTGGGCCGACGGGTCGCCAACTCGGCACCGGAGGCCCCGCACACCAACGGCCCGCTCGTCGCCACTCCGGGTGGCGTGACCGCAAACCGCCCGTAGCACCAAACTGGCGCGGCCCGGCCACCGCCGGCGCGGCACCGAGAACCACAAAGGGGAGAACCGTGACGCACGTGTCCGAGCGCAGCGGCGCAGGAAGCAGCCCGACCGGCGCCGGCGGCGACCGCCAGCTCTGGACGGCCGGCGCCGGCCGTCAGGCGCGCAAACGCTCGGTCTCGTACGCCGACGCCGGGGTCTCCATCGACGCGGGTGACCGCGCGGTGGAGCTGCTCAAGTCGAAGGTGCGCCAGACCCGTCGCCCCGAGGTGCTGGGCGACCTCGGCGGCTTCGCGGGCCTGTTCCGGCTGGACACGACGAAGTACAAGAACCCGATCCTGGCCTCCTCCACGGACGGCGTGGGCACCAAGCTGGTGATCGCCCAGCAGATGGACATCCACGACACGGTCGGCATCGACCTGGTCGCGATGGTCGTCGACGACCTGGTGGCCTGCGGTGCCGAGCCGCTCTTCCTGCTCGACTACATCGCCACCGGTGAGGTCGTGCCGGACAAGGTCGCCGAGATCGGCGCGGGCATCGCCGACGGCTGCCGGTACGCCGGCTGCGCGCTGCTGGGCGGGGAGACCGCCGAGCACCCCGGCGTGCTCCGCCCGGACGAGTACGACATCTCGGCGACCGGCGTCGGCGTGGTAGAGGAGAGCGACATCCTCAGCCCGGACCGGGTCGAGGTGGGTGACGTGGTGATCGCCATGCGCTCCTCCGGTCTGCACTCCAACGGCTACTCCCTGGTCCGGCACGTGCTGCTCGGCGCGGCCCGGATGCGGCTGGACATCGTGATCGACGACTTCGGCCGGCAGCGGACCCTGGGTGAGGAGCTGCTCACCCCGACCAAGATCTACGCCAAGGACTGCCTCAAGCTGATCGCCGAGGCCGAGGTGCGGGCGCTGTCCCACGTCACCGGCGGCGGCATTCCCGGCAACCTGGTCCGGGTGCTTCCGGAGCACGTCGACGCGGTGGTCAACCGGTCCACCTGGAAGCCGCAGCCGGTCTTCGACCTGATCCAGTCGAAGGGCCGGATCGACGACTCGGAGATGGAGTCGACCTTCAACATGGGTGTCGGCATGTTCGCGATCGTCTCGGCCGAGGACGCCGACCGGGCGCTGGCCACGCTGACCGGCCGTGGGGTCGAGGCGTGGCAGGCCGGCGAGATCATCGAGGGCACCGGCAACGTGCAGATGGTTGGCCAGCACACCCGCGGATGATCACGCTCTGGTGATCGTACGGGCACCTGATCAGGGCTTCACCCGAGTGGCCAATGCCGCCTAGCCTGAAGGGCACCCTCAGGCTAGGCGGAGGAGGGCGATGGCTGCTCGGGGACGGTCGTTCAGCGGGATGCGTGGTCTGGCCACGGTCCCGTCCTACGTCGTGATGCAGCCCACCACCCTCTGCAACCTCGACTGCGCGTACTGCTACCTGCCGTTCCGGGCCGCCGACCGGCGTATGCCGGTGCCGGTGGCCGAGGCGGTGGCGGCGGCGGTCAACCCGTGGGCGGCAGCCGGCCGGTTCTCGGTGGTGTGGCACGGCGGCGAGCCGCTGGCGGCCGGCCGGGAGTGGCTCGCCGACCTGATCGCGCCGTTCGGGCCCGAGGTCGAGCACCACGTGCAGACCAACGCCACGCTGATCGACGACGACTGGTGCGCCTTCTTCGCCCGGCATGACGTGCGGGTGAGCGTGAGCGTGGACGGACCCCGCGAGCGCAACGGCGACCGGGTCAACCGGGGCGGTCAGCCCGCGTACGACCGGATCATGCGCGGGGTGGACGCGTTGCGCCGGCACGGCCTGCCGTTCTCCGCGCTGGCCGTGGTGTCCCGGCCCGAGCCGGGGCTCGCCGCCGAGCTGTACGACTACTTCCTCGGCCTGGGCTGCGACGTGTTGGGCATCAACGTCGAGGAGACCGAGGGCGTCAACACCCGCGACAATCGCCACGATCCGGCGGCGGTGACCACGTTCTGGGCCGAGCTGGTGGCGGCCTGGCGCCGGGAGCCCCGGATCCACCTGCGTGAGATCGAGTGGTCGCTGCGCTACGCCGCGGCGGTGCTCGACGACTCGGCGGACGCGGTGCTGCCACGCCGGCTGGACCCGATCCCGACCATCGGGCACGACGGCTCGGTGACCGTGCTCTCCCCGGAACTCGCCGGCTTCACCGACCCCCGCTACGGCGACTTCAGCAGCGGAAACGTGCTGACCACCCCGCTGACCGAGATCCTCACCGGCGCCGGGGAGACCCCGTGGGTGGGCGAGTTCCTGACCGGGGTCGAGGCGTGTCGGGCGTCCTGCCCGTACTTCGGCTTCTGCGGTGGTGGTCATGCCGCCAACCGGTACTTCGAGTTGGGGCGCTTCGACGGTACGGAGACCGAGCACTGCCGCAACAGCAAGATCCGCCTACTGGAGGGAGTGTTGGAGCATGCCAGAGACCATCAGTCACCGGCCACCTGAACGCGGAGTGGATGACGCTCCGGACGGAGTCGCCGAACGGGTGCGGGAGGTGGCCCCGGGGCTCGTCGCACTCCTGCAGGAGGCCGAGGACGCGCGGCGACTGCGGGCGGAGGTGCCGGGCGGGGGCGGCACCAGCGCGGTCTGCGCCTGGAACCACTTCGAGAACATCCCGACCTTCTACAACTGGAACAACCGACCCCGCTGAGGGCGACCGCGTTCAGGGGCCTGTCGAACGGCCGGAGTCGTCTCCGGCCGCGCCAGGCCCCTGAGCGTCGGCACTGGTCCCGCTCTCGATGGGCAGATGCATGAGCACGCGGGGGTCACCGCGTGCTCAGCTGCGTCGAGAGGTCAGCGGGTCGGACGGATCCAGGGATCCGGGTCGTCGTCCGCGTGATCCTCATCATCGTCGTCGACGAACTCTTTAGAGTCGTCGTCGAAGTGGTGCTCAGACTTACCAGCACCCGCCAGTTCACGCTGCAAGGCGGTGAGGTCGGTGTTCGGGGAGTGGTACTTCAACTCCCGGGCCACCTTCGTCTGCTTGGCCTTAGCACGGCCGCGCCCCATGGCTCGACCCCCTCGCACAGAATGCGGGGCAGCCCGAAGGCGGGCCCCGATGACGTCAGGCATCTCTCGTGGCTCTTACGGTACATGGGGATGCCATCGTTCGGCACCTCGGGTTACCGTCAGCCGGCTCTGCGAGTCGCGGCGATCCGGCCGTCACCCAGTGTACCTGGTAAGGAGCGGAGCGGAGAGCACCCGTGACACCGGACAAAACACCCTAAACGTGGACCGGGCCTCAGCCTACCGATCGCTGGCCGGCGGTGGGCCCGGAGGCGGATCCGGTCGTCGGTCCGCCTCCGGGGGACGCTCAGCGCAGGTGGATCGTGCGGAGGCGGCCGACCTCGGCCATCCGCCGCTCCGCCAGCCGGTCCGCGGCCACCGCCGGGGGCACACCTTCGGCGTCGGCCAGCTGCAGGATCTGACGGGTCGTGTCGTAGATCCGGGTGGCCCGAAGCTTCGCCCGGTCGAAGTTGAAGCCCTCGATCTCGTCCGCCACCTGGATCACGCCGCCGGCGTTGACCACGTAGTCCGGGGCGTACAGGATGCCCCGGTCGGCCAGCAGCTTCTCGATGCCCGGGTGGGCGAGCTGGTTGTTCGCCGCCCCGGCGACCACCTTGGCGCGCAGCGCCGGCACGGTGTCGTCGTTCAGTGCCCCGCCCAGCGCGCACGGGGCGTACACGTCGATGTCCGCGGCGACCAGCGCGGCGGCGTCGTCCACCAGGGTGATCTGCGGGTGGTTGGTGCGTGCCCACTCCTGCGCCTTCGGGCTGACGTCGGTGGCCACCACCTCGGCGCCGTCCTCCAGCAGGTGCCCCGTCAGGTACTTGCCGACCTTGCCCAGGCCGGCCACACCGACCCGGCGGCCGCGCAGGCTCGGGGTGCCCCACACGTGCTCGGCGGTGGCCCGCATGCCCTGGAAGACGCCCCAGGCGGTCAGGATCGAGGAGTCACCCGCACCGCCGTGCTCCACGCTGCGGCCGGTCACGTAGCGGGTCTCCCGGGCCACGACGTCCATGTCCGCCACGTAGGTGCCGACATCACAGGCGGTGTAGTAGCGGCCGGCCAGCGACTCCACGAAGCGGCCGTACGCGCGCAGCAGCGCCTCGCTCTTGATCTGCTCGGGGTCGCCCCAGATGACCGCCTTGCCGCCGCCCAGGTCGAGCCCGGCCAGAGCGTTCTTGTACGCCATCCCGCGGGACAGGTCGAGCACGTCGGCGAGCGCCGCGTCCTCGTCGGCGTACGGGTAGAAGCGGGTGCCGCCCAGCGCCGGCCCCAGCGCTGTGGAGTAGATCCCGATGATCGCCTTCAGGCCGCTCTGCTTGTCCTGGCAGAACACGATCTGTTCGTGACCGGTCGAGACCGGGTCGTCGGTGCTCGCGAATACGCCCATGGCTTGCTCCTGGAGTGGGGTGCGCCCTTGTGGGACGCGGACCTGGTGGACCCCGGCGGGGATGCTGCCGGTGTGGTCGAGCCTAGTATCGGCCGCCCTGGCGTCGCCCGACGCGCCGCCGCCGTCTCACGTTGCGGCGCGCGTGGTCCGGCCGCTGACCGCGTCCGGGCGCGGTTCGTGGGAGGATCGCGCCGTGCCGTCGCTCTTCGCTTCTTACCTGCGCGTGTACGAACCGCTGACCGCCTTCGACCGGGAACGGCAGAGCTACTGGCGCCGCTACGTCTCCGAGGGACGGGCGGTGGCCCCGGTGGAGGGTCCCGGCCGGCAGCGGACGGCGGTGATCGAGGCGCTGGGCGCGGGCTGGACGCGGTTGCCGGACCCGCCGGAGGAGGCGTACGTCCTGGAGACGGACGACAGCCTGCTGGTCTGCCCCTGGAACCTGCGGATCCGGGTCGCTGAGGCGGCGCTCAGCGCCCGGGACGGGGTGCCCTCGGTGCTCGCCGACGCCTTCGTGCCTCCGGTGCTGGCCGGGCAGGCCAGGGCGGTCGTGGACGACTGGCGCAGCGGCGCCCGGGTGCTGGAGCACGGGGTGCCCCGCGTGCACGAGCAGATCGCCACCTGGGGTGTGCCGCTGCGCTGGTTCGTGCTCTTCGACCCGGCCGAGCGGGACCTGGTCACCCAGCCGGGTCGCCGGGCGCTGCGCTACCGCACCGAGATCTCCAAGGCCCGCCGCCGCTCGTCGCGGGCGCTCTCGGTGCTGCGCAAATCGGTGGGCGAGGCCCCGATCACCGAGGCGGTGGAGGAGGCGGCCCGCTGGCTGGAGGAGTTCCACCCGCGCTCGGTGGTGGAGCTGGACTACGGCGGCCTTGTCGACCTGCTCTCCGATGAGACGCTGGCCGCGGACGACTCCCCTGAGCTGGTCGCGAGCGGCCTCGCCGGGCTGTCGCGTGGTGAGGCCGACGAGGCGTCCGCCGCGTACGACAAGCTGGTGGCACGGTGGCGTGCGGTGCAGCTGCTGGAGCGGTGCAACTGAGGCAAATCGCCCGCAGAGCGCTCCCAAGGCGAGGTGTGCTCGTAGTTGACGCATCACGAACCGTGATCATGAGTCCGAATAAGGTACTTTCTGCCGTGTAAAAGTCGTAAAAATCGGGCATGGTTCATCCGTCCGTCTAGGGACCTTCATCCGTTCGGCCCATGTCGGACATCGGGGACTAGCCGGACCATGGGAGACGCGTCGGCCGGCGGGACCCCGGCCGATGTCTATACATGTGGAGGAGTGACCGATGGCATCGCGAACGCACGAACCAGAGCCGCTACTCACGCCGGCCGAGGTGGCGTCGATGTTCCGTGTCGACCCGAAGACGGTGACCCGGTGGGCCAAGGCTGGCAAGCTCAGCGCCATCCGCACGCTGGGTGGTCACCGTCGATACCGCGAGTCGGAGGTCAGGGCGCTGTTGCAGGGCCAGATCCCGCAGCAGCGGCAGGGCGACTGAGCGCAGGTTTTCCGGTCAGGGGCGGTGGATCGCGATCCGCCGCCCCTTTCCATGCCGGTCGGCGTCAACCGGCCGCAGACCCCGTCCGGCCTCAGCCCTGCCCCTCGGCGAGCGTCACCCGGATGCCCACCGTGCCACCCTCGCCCCGGCGCAGCCGGCTGCCGAGCAGGCTCAGCCGACCGAGCAGCCGGTACTTGTGCTTGAGCAGGTCGCGTACCCGACCGGTGTCGCCGTTGCCGTAGATCGTCGCGTGCGCGGGCACCTCCGCCCCGTGCGGCCGGCCCCGCACGTCGCACGGCGCCACGGTCACGTCGCCGTTGCGGCGGATCCGCTTCACCTTGCCCGAGTCGGCCCGTGTCCAGACCGCCAACGCCTCGCCGTCGCGGACCGACCAGACGGGCGTCGGCACCGCCCGACCGTCCTTGCGGAAGGTCGTGAGCAGGATGTACTTCTCGGCCGACAGCCGGTCCAACGTGGTCACGCCGCCAGGATACGACCGCTGCGGGCTGCTGAGTGGCCGGATAGCGTGACGTCATGACGGGGGAGCCTCAAATTGGTGACGTGATCGGCGAACTGCTGCGGGACACGCTCGCCGTGGCCACCGGGGTGGGCCCTCGACCTCTGGTCGGTGGGCGGCTGCCCCGACCGGTCATCGAGATCATTGAACGGGACGACGGGTTGATCAATGGTGCGCCGGCCGCGCACTACCTGGACGGCCCAGCGGACTGGCAGCCGTACGACCACCGGGCGGTGGACCGGGTCCGGGGCGAGACGCTGGACATCGGCACCGGCGCCGGCCGGATCGCGCTGCTGCTCCAGGAGCGCGGCGTACCGGTCACCGGGCTGGACACCTCGGCGGGCGCGCTGGCGGTGAGCCGGCGCCGCGGCGTCCGACGTCTGGTGCACGGCACCGTGGACACGCACGTCGCCGACGGCCAGCGGTACGACACGTTCCTGCTCCTCGGCAACAACCTGGGGCTGTTCGAGGGGCGGGAGCGGGCACCGCGCTTCCTCGCCGCGCTGGCCGCACTGGCCCGGCCGGGAGCGCAGATCATCGCGCACGGCACCGACCCGTACGGCACCCGCGACCCGCTGCACACCGGCTACCACGAGCGCAACCGCCGCCGGGGCCGGCTCGGCGGCCAGCTCCGGCTCCGCCTGCGCTACCGCGAGCTGGGCACCGAGTGGTTCGATTATCTGGTCTGCTCGGCGGAGGAGTTCGACGCGCTGGTGCGGGGCAGTGGCTGGCGGCTGACCGATGTGGACGACCGGGACGCTCCCTACTACCTGGCCACCCTGCGCCTCGCCGGCTGACGCCACCAAGGGGCCCCTGTCATCGCCTGCCGCGTGACAAGGACCCCTGGCGCACGGCTCAGACCTGGACGGTCGGGGGCAGCGGCTCGGGCGGGAGGCCGCCGTCGCCGTCGACCACCTCGTCGGGGGTGCCGTCCTCGTCGATGTCGACCATGGTGATGTCCACCTTGCCATCACCGTTGGTGTCGAACTGGAACAGGTCGGCCTTGCCGTCGCCGTCGGTGTCCACCACCCACACGTCGGTCTTGCCGTCGTTGTTGGTGTCGGCGCGCAGCAGGTCGACCCGCTCGTCTCCCCGGGTCTCCACCGTCTCGCCGTCGGTGCTGCCCGGGTCGGTGACGCTCTCCGGTGCCTGGCTCATGTCGACTGGTCCTTCCCTCGGTTGACGGGCGGTCTGTACCCGATCCCGCGCTCCCCCACGCATGGGCCTGCTCCCCGTGCTGCATAGGGTCGCACCATGAGCGAGCGGACCAGGCGGATCACCCGGGCCGGCGTGGCGGGGACCCCGCGCGCCGCCGGGCGGGACAGGGAGGCGTGATGAGCGATCGTTTCGTGGTCGTCGGTGCGGGCACGATGGGGCTCGGCATCGCGTACGTGGCGGCCGGGGCGGGCTACGCCGTCGAGCTGGTCGAGGTGGACCCTGACCGGGGCGCAACCGCGCTGAACCGGCTCGCCGAGCTGTGGGAGCGGGCGGTGCAGCGCGGGAAGCTGAGCGCCGACGACGCCGCGGCGAACCGACAGCGGGTGACGCTGCGCCCGTCCCTGGCCGAGGTCGCCCCCAACCCGGAGGTGATCGTGGAGGCGGTGCCGGAGCGGCTCGACCTGAAGCGGGCGGTGCTGCGCGACGCCGCCGCGCTGCACCCGGCGCTGCTGGGCAGCAACACCTCCAGCATCGCGATCGGCGACCTCGCCGCCGGTCTGGACAAGCCCGAGCGCTTCGTCGGCCTGCACTTCTTCAACCCGGTCTGGGCGATGGCGCTGCTGGAGATCGTGGTCGGCCCGGCCACCGCCGGGGAGACCACCACCGCGGCCGTCGCGCTCGCCACCCGGCTGGGCAAGGACCCCGTCGTGGTACGCGACCTGCCCGGCTTCGCCACCTCGCGGCTCGGGGTCACCCTCGGCCTGGAGGCGATCCGGATGGTCGCCGACGGGGTGGCCAGCCCGGCCGACATCGACAAGGCGATGGTGCTGGGCTACCGGCACCCGATCGGGCCGCTGGAACTGACCGACCTCGTCGGCCTGGACGTGCGGCTGGACATCGCCCGCACCCTCCAGGCCGCGTACGGGGATCGGTTCGCGCCGCCGCCGTTGCTGGTGGAGATGGTGGCCGACGGGCGGCTGGGCAAGAAGTCCGGGCACGGCTTCTACCGGTGGGAAGGCGGTGCCAAGCAGTGAGCGGGGCAGGACTGCGGATCGAGGAGCGCCCGGACCGGCTGGTGGTCACCCTGGACCGGCCGGAGAAGCGCAACGCCATCGACGCCGACCTGATCGCCGAGCTGCACCAGGTCTGCGCCGAGTTGGAGGCGCGTCCCCGGCTGCTGCTGCTCACCGGGGGCGCGGCGGGCATCTTCGCCGGCGGCGCCGACATCGGTCAGCTCCGCGAGCGGGGTCGCACGGACGCACTGGCCGCGATCAACTCGGCCGCCTTCGCCCGGATCAGGGCGCTGCCGATGCCGAGCGTGGCAGCCGTGGACGGTCCGGCGCTGGGCGGTGGCGCGGAGCTGGCGTACGCCTGCGATCTGCGGGTGTGCACGGCGCGGGCGGTCTTCGGCCAGCCGGAGGTCCGGTTGGGCATCCTGGCCGGCGCCGGCGCGACCCATCGGCTGCCCGCGCTCATCGGTGAGGCCCGGGCGAAGGAGCTGCTGTTCACCGGCCGGCGGGTGGATGCCGCCGAGGCGCTGCGGATCGGTCTGGTGAACCGGGTGGTGGACGAGCCCGCTGAGCTGCTGGCGGTGGCGCACGGGCTGCTGGACGAGATGGCCCAGGGTTCGTCGCTGGCGCTGCGGCTGACCAAGCTGGCGGTCGACGCCCCGGCGGCCGCGCACCCGCAGCTCGACCTGGTCAGCCAGGCGGTGCTCTTCGAGGACGAGGAGAAGCACCGCCGGATGACCGAGTTCCTGGAGCGTCGCCGGCCCCGGTGATCTCCGAAACGAAACGGCCGCACCGGCGGGATGCCGGTGCGGCCGTCGAGGTCCGCGGTCGGTGCTCAGTGCCGGATCTGCACTCCGCTGTCGGCGAGCGCCCGGATCACCTGGGCGGATTCGCCGAAGCCGATGACCAGCACGGCGTCCGCGCCGAAGTCCTTGATCTCCTTCGCACCACCGGTGAAGTCGACCGGCGGAGCCTTGGCGTCGGCCGGCGGCTCGTAGGTGAGCAGCTTGATGCGGTCCTCGGCGATGCCGGCCTTCTGCAGCTCGTCACGGGCGGTGGCCTGGAGGCCCTCGCCGTAGGAGTCCTTGCGGGCGACGATGACGATCTTCTGCGACCCGTCGCGGAGGATCACGTCGGCCAGCGCCCGGCCCTGGAGGCTGTCCGGCGGGGCGGTCCGGAAGTAGAGGCCGTTGTCCTCCACATCGGTCAGGCCGGCGTCGGTGTTGCACGGCGAGAAGAGGATCTTTCCGGCCTTCACCACGTCCGGCAGCACCGCCCGGGAGATACCGGATGCGCCGGCGCCGATGATCAGGCTGACGCCGTCCGACACGTGCTTGGCCACGGTCGCCTTGGCCACCGTCGGGTTGGTGCCGTCGTCGCCGTCCACCCAGGTCACCGGCTTGCCCAGCGCGCCGCCAGCGGCGTTGACCTCTCTGATCGCCAGCGCCGCGCCGGCCGCCATCGGCGCGTAGGAGAGCGCCAGGTCACCGGTCTTCGGCAGCAGGCCGCCCAGAATCAGCGGCTCCTGGTCGGGCTTGTCTCCCGACGGCTGCTTCTTCGGCTTGGGCGGCGTCTTGGTGCTCGCCGCCGACTCGGTGCCCGCCCCGACGAACTCGGTCTTGCCGTCGTTGATCTGCTGCCCGTCGAAGGTCAGCGTCGCGTAGCTCGCGGTGGCCGGCTCGCCCTTGTCGGTGAAGCCCGCCCGGGTCAGCGACACGCTGCGGTACTCGATGTCCCGCCCGGCGCGGGCCAGCGTCAGGCAGGTAACCGGGTCCTCGCAGCGTTGACCGTTGTTGGTCACGCCGACGATCTGCTTCGCGATGGCCGCCGGGTCGGTGCTCCCGGCCAACTGGGCGGCGAGCACCCCGATCACGACCGCGTCGTACGTCTCGGCGGAGTAGAGGTAGTCCGTCAGCGCCGGATCGACGGACCGTAGCCGGCTCTTGAAATCCTCCGGTAGCGGGGTGAGCGGCGTCGTTCCCTTCATCCCATCGACGAGATTGGCACGTTCCTTCAACTCCGCAGGGTAGGAGTTGAGCATGTTGCCGTCCGTGCCATAGAGGCGCACCTGTTGGGCGCCTTTCTCCTCGGCCTTGTCATTCCCGCACGCGCTTGTGGCAAGCAGGATCGTCGCGCAGGCAGCCAGTGAGGCCACCCGCGAGCGGCGTGATACGAGCATGGTCGTCCTTCCTCCGGCGAAGGTCCGCTGCGCACATTAGCGTGCCCGGGCCAGCGGCGGGACCGTGGAGGTGGCGTAATGCGCAGGTCGCCCGCCTTGAACACGGAGAGTGACGGTCGGCGGGGGCCTTGACCGCCTCTCCTACTGTGCGCTGAGTGACGGACCTACCACAGCAGACGTTCGATGACGCGGCCGCCGTGCTCCACTCGGCGCTCGCCGGGGATGGCGACGCGGTGGTGGGGGCATTCGACGCGGTCGTCGAACGCGCCGGCCTGAGCGGCGCCTACGGGGTCGCCTGGTGCCTGGCCGCGACCATGCTCGGTGACGCCCCGCGCGGTAGCGGCTGCGCCCTGGACTTCCCGGAAATCGATCAGGCGGATTACGACACCCGCTGGGTGGCCCGCTTCGTCAGCGCGTACGCCAACCGGGACGTGCCGACCGGGGAGGCGCTGTTCGGCGCGGCGGAGGCCGACGGGCTGCTCCCGGACTGCCTGCTCACCCTCGCCGGGTCGACGATCGCCACCCTGCGCAGCAGGGCCGGCTGACAGCGCCGCCCGGCGCCCCCCGGGCAGTCGCTCAGAACGCGTGGTACGCGACCAGCGGCTCGTACTCGTAGCGCAGGTTGTCGAAGCGGACCCGGAAGTTGACCCCGTCGCGGACATTGGTCGCCACCACCACCCAGCCGGAGTTGGCCGGCAGGTAGGTCCAGTAGTTGCAGGCGCCCGTCTTGTCGACGAATATCACGCACGCCTCGGTGCCGTACGCGCTGGCGTTGCGTACGTTGATGTCGCGGCATCGGCTCGTGGTGCGGTACGTGCCGGCCTGACCGCCGTAACCGCCGGTCTGGAAGTAGGACCGGACGGCCCCGCCGTAGCAGGTGGCGAGCGGCGCGAAGAGGTTCACCTCGGGGCCGGCCGGCGCGGCCACGGCGGGCGTGCCGAGCGAGAGCAGTGCCGCGGCCGTGGCGGTGGCGAGCAGGCGGGCGCTCGTGGATGACATGCATGCCTCCGAACAGTGGGGTTGACCGTCCGTACAGGACTGTGGATCCGATCGTGACGATGATACGTATCGATCAATGCCGGCGCGGCCCCGTGCCGGACGGAGGATGTGATAGCTCTGGGGGATGTCCGAGGCCATGCTCAGCAAGGTGCGCAAGCTGCTCGCCCAGGCCGAGGACCCGGCCTGCACGACGGCGGAATCCGCCGCGTTCACCGCCAAGGCGACCGAGTTGATCGCCCGCTACGGCGTGGACCGGGCGCTGCTCGCCGCGCGGGACCCGGCCACCGACCCGGTCGGCGACCGCGTGGTGGACATCGTCGCCCCGTACGCCCGGGACAAGGTCGGCCTGCTCGCCGCGGTCGCCGAACCGTTGCGCTGCCGCTGCGTACGCCGCCGGCAGGGCAACGGGTTCGCGCTGCACCTGTTCGGCTTCGCCAGCGACCTGGAACGGGTCGATCTGCTCTTCACCTCGCTGCTCGTGCAGGCGGCGCACGGCCTGGCCGGCACGGCGGTGCCGGCGGGCGAGCATCCGGCCGCCTTCCGCCGGTCCTGGCTCGCCGGCTTCGCGCAGGTGATCGGGGGACGGCTCTGGGCGGCCGAGACGGCGGCGGCCAGCGGCTCGGGTACGCCGTCGGTGGCGCTCGTGCTGGCCGACCGCTCCGACCGGGTGCAGCGGCGACTAGCCGAGCAGTACCCACGGCTGCGCACCGCGCCGCCGCGCCGGTTGGCCGGCACCGGCTTCGGGTCCGGGGCGGAAGCTGGACAGCGCGCGGACCTGGGCGGCCGGGACCTCGGCGGCGGCACGGTCAGGGAGCGACGACTCGGCCGTTGACCGACCGCGGAGCGGGGCCGTCGGTCAGGCCGGGGTGGTGGGGTGGCGACGCGACACCGTGGCGAGGTAGCGGGTGAGCAGCTCGTGCCAGCCGGCGGTGAGCGCCTTGCGGTAACCCTCGGCCGCCTCGCCGTGCCGGTCGAAGTGCCGGTGCTCCAGCTCGACCCGGGTGCGCTCGGGGCCGTCGGGGAGAAACAGCACCTCCACCTCGCTGGCCCGGGCCGGGTCCGGCACCGGCACCCGGTCCGGACCGATCTGCCAGACGAAGACCAGCCGGCGCGGCGGGTCCCAGGTGAGCACCCGGCCCCAGTCGGCGCGAAAGCCGTAGGGGCCGATCTCGTAGAGCATGCCGCCGGCCCGCGGCTCCATGCCCAGCTCGGCCAGGGCCTCCGGACCGGACCAGGTGTATTCGGTGACCCACCACTCGGTCAGGTCGTCGGTGAAAACCGCGAACGCCTGCTCGGCGGCGCCCGGGACGAGGAGGGTGCACCGTAAGGAGAACCGTTCCAGGTCCTGCCGAATGTCGGCCGGATCAGCCATCTCCTGTCCCATAGGCCCGGACCATACCGGCTGATGCCCGGGTGTGCAGCTTCGCAAGGTGCCCGGTTCCGGACAGAGGGTCGCCGGACCGTCACGGACGGATGGCCGGCGAGAAAGCGGGTAACCGCGCCGGACGGCCCGGACTGGTCGGGCGGGAGTGCGGCGGAGCGGGAGAGCATGAGCGAGAGCGCGCAGCAGCGGAAGCCGGACGGGGACGTGGAGCGGCCGGACCCGGCCGACCGCGGTGGGGATCCGGATGTCCTGCTCGACATCCCGAAAGTCTCGGTCGACTCGATCCGGCTGGCCGTGGACGGGCTGGACGCGGACCTGTCTCTGCGGGCCCGGTTGGCCAACCTGCTCCAGCTCGACGCCGGCGTACGGGTGCACCTGCAAGGCGTCGAACTGGACATCAACGGGGTGCACGCCGAGGCACAGCTGCGGGTGCGGCTGGAGCAACTGGTGGCCATTCTCGGCCGGGCCCTGGAGACGATCGACAACAACCCGCAGATCATCGAAGCCATCTCCCGGACGGCCGGCGCCACGATCGACGACGTCAACCGCAGCACCCAGCAGTTGGCCACGGGGGCCGCCGAGGTCACCGGGTCGGCGCAGCGCACCGGCGACGTACGCGACCGGCAGGTCGGCGCGGGCGCCGACCGGAACCGACCGGGCCCGAGCCGTCCCGGCCCGGGCGAGCCGGGCCGCGCCGAGCCCGCCGGTCCGGGCGGACGCCGCCCGGAGGATCGCCCACCCGAGCGGCAGGGGACGCCGGGGCCGGGACCCGAGGGGAAGGGACCTGAGGGGAAGGCGCCCGAGCGGCCGGGTGCCGAGCAGCCGGGACCTGAGCGGCAGGCCCGTGACCAGAGCGGCGGATCGACGGCTCCCGGCCCCGGACCCTCAAGGGGTGGCGATGCCGGTGGGCAGGGCGGTGCCGGGCAGGGCGGTGCCGGTGGCGGACCGGGTGGGGCGCAGGCCGCTGCGCAGAGCGCGGCGCAACTCGCCGAGCAGGCGGGGGAGACCCTGCGCCAGGCCGGGCGCAGCGTGTGGGAGGCGATCCAGGGCGGCATGGCGCAGCACCGTCAGCAGGGGCGCCGGGACGACTGACGCCAGCCGGGGAACTTGCCTCCACCACGGTGACGTGAAGGCGCTGATAACGTCCACCTGTGTCGATGTTCCGTACGCCGCAGGTCATCCTCTTCAGTGCGGACGTTCCGCGCGCCGTCAGGTTCTACTCGGGTCTCGGGTTCACCGAGACGTTCCGGGTCCCGACCGAGGGCGAGCCGATTCACGTTGACCTCGTGCTCGACGGCTACAAGATCGGGATCGCCTCGGTCGCCTCCACCCGCGATGATCACGGCCTCGACCCGGTGCCCGAGGGCCAGCGGGCCGCCGTGATCCTGTGGACCGATGACACGGCTTCCGCGTACGCCCAGATCACCGGGAGCGGCGCTCCCGCGCTGGCGTCACCCCACGAATGGCTCGGTCGCCTGCTGATCGCCTGGACCGCCGACCCGGACGGCAACCCGATCCAGATCGTCCAGACGCTCTGACCCGTACGCGATCCGCCGGCCGGCTCTCCGACGGGTCCTACCCGTGGCCGGGGGGCCCGCTGTGGAGGCAGGTGCGGCCGGCGGGATGCGAGGCCGCAGCCAAGCGGGATACAGCAAGATCCCCACCTGCGTCTCCGCTGGTGGGGATCTCTGTAGCCCGGCGAAAGGCTATGTGGCCAGGGGCGGGGTCGAACCGCCGACCTTCCGATTTTCAGTCGGACGCTCGTACCAACTGAGCTACCTGGCCGTACCGCTCGGCTCATGCTACCCGCCAACCGGTCGAACCGTTGGCAGGGTCACACGCTCCGATACGCAGAACGCCGCGCTGGGCGCGGCGTTGGCGCTGCGGTCCTGACGGGACTTGAACCCGCGACCTCCGCCTTGACAGGGCGGCGAGCACTCCAACTGCTCCACAGGACCTAGCTTGTGTTGCTCCGGCTTGCGCCGGTCGTGCCCCCAACGGGATTCGAACCCGTGCTACCGCCTTGAAAGGGCGGCGTCCTGGGCCGCTAGACGATGAGGGCGGCCCCGCCATCATTGCACATTCGCAACATCAAGCGGACTTGCTCCCATCCGGCCCCGCCGGAGGCTTGGAAAGCATACGTGATGCGTGGTCGGTCGACAAAACCGGTATGGCCGGGGCCGCGAATCCAGGCATTACCGCAGGTCAGAGCCGGTCTAGCGGAGTCGGGTGATGCCGAAGCGACGCTTCAGGTCGGCGATCACGTGCGGGCAGGCGGCGAGCGTCGCGCCCCGGTTACCGCCGCCGTCGTGCAGGAGTACGACGGCGCCGGGACGGGCGGCGGAGTGGACCCGCTTGGCGATCGTGACGGCAGTCGGCTTGTCCCAGTCCTGTGGGTCGACGTTCCAGTGCAGCGGCCGCATGCCGAGATCCTTCGCCACCGCCAGCACCTCCGGCGTCCACCGGCCGCCCGGCTGCCGGTAGAAGGGCACCGACGCCTTCGGGGCGGCTGCCTGGATGGCCTTGTTCGTCCGGGCCAGGTCGGCCCGGATCTCGGCAACCGGCCGTCGAGCCAGCTCGAGGTCGTGCCGCCAGCTGTGGTTGCAGAGCTGATGTCCCTCCCGGACGATGCGCCGGACCAGCTCCGGGTGGCGCCGCACCTCCTGACCGACCAGGCAGAAGGTGGCGGTCACGCGGGCCGCCCGCAGCTGGTCGAGCACCTTGGGCGTCCACGCCGGGCTGGGCCCGTCGTCGAAGGTCAGGGCCACCGGGCGTACGCCGGTGCTGCGGCGTAGGCCGGCCGACCTGGCCGAGGCGGTCTCGCTCGCCGTCGCGGTCCGTGACTCGCTGGACCAGTCGCGGGG
>NZ_RCVI01000194.1:0-535 GCF_003667455.1 Micromonospora sp. CV4
GATCGGGCGGGCCCGCGCTGCGCTGCGCCGAGCCGTTCCGGCCGGGTGGCCCCCGCCCAGCCGGACGGGGGCCACGGGGCTAGCTGGAGTAGACCTCGAACTCGCTGAGCTGACCGGCGGGCCAGCCGCTGTTGCCGGTGACGGTCAGCCGCAGGTAACGCTGGCTGGTCGCCGCGAACGTCACGGTGACCGTGTTGCCGCTGGCCGGATTGAAGGTGTAGCCGGCGGACGGCTTGACCGTCGCCCAGGAGGAGCCGTTGGTGGAGCCGAGCACCGACAGCGTCTGGGTGCGGGTCTGCCAGGCCGACGACGGTGGCAGCTTCAGCACGACCCGGGACACCGACCGGGCGGTCCCCAGGTCCACCGTCAGCGACTGGGGGAAGGCGTTGTTGGCGCTCTCCCAGTAGGTGCCCGCGTTGCCGTCCACCGCGTTGGGTGCGGCGTACACGTCGGAGTGGCTGGTTTCGGTGACCGGCCGCCCGGCGGCCAGGTTGCCGGTGGGTGGCGGCGTGGTGGTCGGCGCGGTGGTCGGCGG
>NZ_RCVI01000039.1:0-534 GCF_003667455.1 Micromonospora sp. CV4
ACGTGCTCGACGGCCGCAGCTTCAACCCGATCGGCTGAGCATGACCGTCATCGACAAGGTCGCCTGGATCCGGTTGGAGAACGGCGCGATCCTCAGTTCCCGCTCCCGCGGCAAGGACGTCTACTACCTCCCAGGCGGAAAGCGCGAGCCCGGCGAGAGCGATCTCGACACCCTCAGCCGCGAGATCCGCGAGGAACTCAGCGTCACCATCGTCGCCGACAGCGCCGAGCACCTGGGGACCTTCCACGCCCAGGCGCACGGGCACCCGGCCGGCACGACCGTGCGGATGACCTGTTACACCGCCGACTACCGGGGCGCCCTCCAGCCGGACAGCGAGATCGAGGAGATCGCCTGGCTCACCTACCGCGACCGCGACCGCGTCTCTCCGGTCGACCAACTCATCTTCGACCATCTTCAGGGGACGTCCCGCCTCCGCTGACGGGCAGGCACTTCCCGCGACGTTTCGTGTCGAACACGAGCTCGCAATACACCGACCGACGGCGAACGGACCTCGCGTGGCGGTGGATGGAAGGA
>NZ_RCVI01000210.1:0-532 GCF_003667455.1 Micromonospora sp. CV4
TGAGCCAGGGCCGCCATCTGCATCGCCATTACCGCGCATCCAGCGGACATCCCCTGCTCGCAGCGCGGCACCTTAGGGTGGTCTTCACAGCGCGCGTCCACGGTAATAATCAGCGGCGCGCGGAACGGCGCATTGCGGGCTTTCTCAATTCCCTTCTCATCCTGGCCGGCCTCTCTGGCCCCTTTTTCCAGCAACTGGCTGAAGCGCTCGCGGCCGTCATCGGCGATAATAAAGAAGCGCCACGGCTGCAGGGTGCCATGATCCGGGGCGCGCAGCCCGGCGCGCAGAATGGTTTCCAGCTGTTCGCCCGCCGGGGCAGGTTCCGCCAGGCGGGAAGCGCTCCGGCGATTAAGAAGTAGATCGAGAGCATCCATCTGTATAACTCCTGTGATGTCATTTTTCATAAAATTAACATGCACAAGGATTTTGTTACAGCGCGGTCGGTGATTCCTGCTGACAACCGACGGCTCACTCTTTAGGATAGCCAGACGCGGCGGCCCCTGCGGCCTGCCCTTTTTAGATAACGTTAGGG
>NZ_RCVI01000038.1:0-529 GCF_003667455.1 Micromonospora sp. CV4
GGCTGACGAAACCCGGGACGGGGTGGCCCTGACCAACCTCGACCAGCCGCTGTCCGACCGCGACGACGCGACCAAGCGCGACCTGGTCGACTATCTCGACGCGGTCCGGGACCGGATCCTTCCGCAGCTGCGGAACCGGCCGTTGTCGGTGATCCGGGTCCGCCCCGGCCAGCCGCCGTTCATGCAGAAGAACCTGCCCCGGTACACCCCCGACTGGGTCCGCCGAATGCCGGTCTGGGCGGAGGCGTCGCACCGCGAGGTCTCGTACGCCCTCTGCGACGACCGGCGCACCCTGCTCTGGTTCGCCAACCAGCGGGCGGTGGAGTACCACCCGACGCTCGCCACCGCGGCGGACCTGCACCGCCCGACCCACCTGGTGCTTGACCTGGACCCGCCGGAGGGGGACGGGTTCGGCGCGGCGGTCGGCGCCGCGCTGCTGGTCCGGCAGGCGCTCGCCGACGCCGGCCTGGCCGGGGCGGTCAAGACCAGCGGCGCCAAGGGCGTGCACGTCTTCGTCCCGGTGGCCGAC
>NZ_RCVI01000390.1:0-528 GCF_003667455.1 Micromonospora sp. CV4
GCTGCTGCCGTCGGGGAGCAGCTCACCGGTGTCCTCGAAGACGATGACACCGTTGCAGAGCAGGCTCCAGCCCTGCTCACGGAAGCAGGCGAGGACCCGGGCGGCTTCCCGGTCGGTCGCTTCAGCGGAGGGGCAGGTCGGTTGGTGCTGGCACATCGGGCTCTCCGGACTGTGGGGGCACTGTGTCATGGTTCACATGACCAGTGACGCACAGTACCAAGCGAAAGTGGCCGGCATCGAGCAGGTAGCCGCCCGGTGTACCGGAAATCCACTGAACGGATGAGGAAGGTTGGACCGTACGGCGTGGAAACGCTCCCACAGGTGCTGGTAGATGCGCCCGCGGCACCGGCCGCGTGCCGGGGCGGTCTCGTCGAGCGCGCCCGCCTGCAGTGGCGCCGCGCCGACGGCGGCGATCCCTCCGCCCTCGCCGAGGAGTTCCTCGCCGCGCACGGCCTGGCGCTGCACGACCTGACCCGGCCCGCCCCCGCGCACCCCGGCACCGGCGCCTGCGGCGCCGCGCTCTACCTG
>NZ_RCVI01000037.1:0-525 GCF_003667455.1 Micromonospora sp. CV4
TGTTCGAGATGCTGGCAGGGGAAACTGCCGTGGCCTGGATTGTGGTCCGGAATCTCGGTGTGGGTGATCGCCGACCAGGCGGCCTGCAACGCGGCGACCACGAACCCATTGGGACGGAACTGCTCCGGCGGCTTGGACTCCGCCTCGGTCAACCAGCTCGACCACTGGTCGCGTCGCCCTGCGGGCAGCAGGTCCAGACCCTCGCGTACCCCGTCGAAGGTCCCGTCGAGAACCGCCCGGCGGATCCCCGCGCACCACAGCACACACGCGTCCCCGGCCAACGGGTCGTGATGGGTCAGCTCACTGACCGCACGGGCGGCCTCGGCGAGCGCCTCCGGCTCGCCGAGAAAGCCCAGCGCCACCGGCGCTGTGCGCATCAGCGACCCGTTACCCGCGCTGCGGCCGGTCCTCCGGTGCAACTCCGCGGCCGCGTCCCGCATCGCCGCGGCAATGCCCGCTCCGCTCACGTGCGAGACCGCGTCGAGGACGTGGCGGGTCTGCGCCCCGATGTCGCTGGCGCCCCCC
>NZ_RCVI01000123.1:0-520 GCF_003667455.1 Micromonospora sp. CV4
CGTGCGATGGCAGCTCTGTTATCAACTATTGAAGCAAAACGTCCAAAGGCTATTACCTGACAGCGGTTGGAGGAGGCGGTCGCATCACTGATGTAATCCATTCCGACGCCACACAATTGCAGGCTTGGGAAAAGTTCAAGCTGATCTCATTGGGGTATGGAGCCTATGCGATTCAAACCATCTCGGGTCACTATGTGACAGCCGTGGGTGGTGGCGGACGAATCACCGACACAATACACACCGATGCCACCCAAATTAGAAACTGGGAAAAATTCCGCTTTATCTGCCAATAACGGAGCACCAGCATGAAGTTGATTTTGATATTGATCACAATCGCCCTTCTCGGCTCACCGGGACAGGCGGCTGTCTGGACCGACACCAACCAATGGTCGGCAGAATGGGAAAACCAATACTCGGCCTGGGTGAAAAGTGAGTGGAACAGATACTTCTTTTCACGCAGGCTTTTGCCCAACGGACAGGCCAATCCCTACTATGGCCTGCGCGTGGATTGCGCCGACGC
>NZ_RCVI01000157.1:0-517 GCF_003667455.1 Micromonospora sp. CV4
GCCACGCTGGCGCGCAGCCGGTAGAGCTGGAGAACGATCGCCAGCCCCACCCCGATCTCGGCGGCGGCGAGGACGATGACGAAGAGCGCGAAGACCTGACCGGAATGCGGCAGCACGGCGCGGACGGTGGTGTCCGCGGTGACCAGGATCAGGTTCACCGCGTTGAGCATCAGCTCCACCGCCATCAGCACCAGCACCGCGTTGCGCCGGCGCAGCACGCCGTAGACGCCGAGGCCGAACAGCAGCGCGGCGGTGACGTACGGGATGACCGGTCTCACCGGCGCCCCCCGGAATCCACGTCCTCGCTCGGCACGCCGTCCGGCGCCGGGCCGGGCCGGCCGATGTCCGGCCGGGACAGCACCACCGCGCCCACCAGCGCCGACAGCAGCAGCACGGAGAGCACCTCGAACGGCAGCACCCACGACCGGAAGATCTGCTCCCCCAGCCGCTCCGCGGTGCCGGCGCCAGCGCCGGGCAGCTCAACCGTGCTCCACCGGTACGCGTCGACCAGCAGGAC
>NZ_RCVI01000300.1:0-510 GCF_003667455.1 Micromonospora sp. CV4
GCCTCTGCCGGAGAGGCCGCGGGGAAGCAGGCAATGGAATCGTCTTTGAGCCCGCGACACTGGCAGATGCAGGCCGTGGCTGGATATCAGATGATTAATAACCGGGTGGAAGGGCAGGGATTTAATTCCCTGCTAAGTCCCGAGGCGGGTTACGTTGCAGGTGTTGCCGCCGAAACTGACAATGAAGGTTCCGCCTATTCCTTTGTGGGCAGGGCCCGCACGTCTTGGCAAACCTATAAAATTCCTTCTGGGCTTCAGCAGAATGGAGACCGGTCTCAGGCATTTGATATTGCCGGAGGACTGCAGACCCTGTTGGCAGCCGACTGGCAGTTGCAAATGCAGCTTAACTATCGTTCACGCAGTGGCATTGAGTCGGCGACCAACACTTATGTGTCAGGTTATCAGATGCTGGGTGTGCAGGCGGGAGTTTCTAAAACCTGGCAGCTTCGTTTTCCGTGGAGCTTTGAAGTCCACGCTGATCTGACTTTGCCCGTGTACTTTACCGAGCCC
>NZ_RCVI01000036.1:0-504 GCF_003667455.1 Micromonospora sp. CV4
ATGGTCATCTTCGCGTCGGTGGGGCCGGTGACCGCGATGCGGCGGTCGACCAGCACGTGGTCGATGGTGACCGGTGGGATCAGGTCGCCGTCGTACGGGCCCCAGGTGCCGGTCAGCCCCGCCCCGGTGGCGTCGGCGGCGTCGACGTAGCCGGTGCGCAGCAGGGCCCGCAGCGGGCCGTGGTCGAGGGTGGCGTTGAAGTCCCCGGCGAGGATCCGCAGGCCACCGTCCGGTGTGGCCGGTGGTTGGGCGGTCAGATCGCCGCGCCAGGCGTCGACCTGGTCCAGCGCGTACGGCGCCGAGGGGTGGGCCGACTCGACGCGGACCGGGGGCGCGCCGGGGACGGCCAGGGTGCCGTACGCCTGACTGAAGCCCCAACCGCCGCGGTTGTGCCGGATGCCGGCGTCGGTGATCGGCCAGCGCGAGTAGAGCCCGGAGCCGGGTGTGCCGATCTGCGCGTTGAGCTGCCGGTGGGGCAGCAGACGGTCGAGACCGAGCCGGTCC
>NZ_RCVI01000308.1:0-41655 GCF_003667455.1 Micromonospora sp. CV4
GGGGTGGGCGCGGGTGGCCGCTCGGGGGCAGGGCTAACGTGGAGGCGTGGCGCTCTCCCTGGCGATCTCGCCCTGCCCCAACGACACGTTCGTCTTCCACGCTCTGGTGCACGGCCGGGTGCCCGGCGCGCCGCCGGTCGAGGTGACGTACGCCGACGTGGACGTCACCAACACGGCGGCCGAGCGGGGCGCGTTCGACCTGGTGAAGGTGAGCTTCGCGGCGCTGCCCTGGCTGCTCGACGACTACCACCTGCTGCCCTGCGGCGGCGCCCTCGGTCGCGGGTGCGGGCCGCTGGTGCTCACCAAGGGCGACCGCACCGACCTGACCGGCGCCACGGTGGCGGTGCCGGGCGACCGGACCACCGCGTACCTGCTGTTCCGGCTCTGGGCGGCCGGAAAACCGCCGGCCCGGATCGAGGTGGTTCCGTTCCACGAGATCATGCCGGGCGTCGCGGCCGGCCGCTACGACGCCGGGCTGGTCATCCACGAGGCCCGGTTCACCTACCACCGGCACGGCCTGACCGCCCTGGTCGACCTCGGCGAGTGGTGGGAGGCCGACACCGGCCTGCCCATCCCCCTCGGCGCGATCCTGGCCCGACGCGGCGCGGTGGATCCGGAGGCCGCGGCGGGCTGGGTCCGCGAGTCGGTCCGGCAGGCCTGGGCGGACCCGGCGGCCAGCCGGGAGTACGTGCTCGCGCACGCCCAGGAGATGGAACTCGACGTGGTGGACCGGCACATCGGCCTCTACGTCAACGAGTTCACCGCCGACCTGGGCGAGGCCGGTTTCGCCGCGATCGCGGCGCTGCTCGACCGGGCCGCCGACGCCGGGCTGGTGCCTCAGACCTCCAGCTCGCGCGCGACCGCGTGGACCAGCTGAGCGATCTTCTGCGCGGTCTTCTTGTCCGGGTACCGGCCCCGGCGCAGATCCGGCTGGACCTTCGCCTCCAGCACCTTGATCATGTCCTCGACGAGGCCGTGCAGTTCCTCGGCCGGCCGGCGCCGTAGCTCCGCCATCGACGGCGGCGCGTCCAGCAGTTTGACTCCCATGGCCTGCGCGCCCCGGCGGCTGTCGACCACGCTGAAGTCGACCCGCTGACCGCCCTTGAGGTCGGTGACGCCCGCCGGCAGCGCACCCTTGGGCAGAAACACGTCGCCGCCCTCGTCACTGGTGACGAAGCCGTATCCCTTGGCCGTGTCGTACCACTTCACTCGACCCGTAGGCACCTGAAAACCCCTGCTTCACTTGAGCCGCTACTGCTCCAAGGCTAGCTGGATCATGCCGTCGAGCGCCGCTGGGAATCCGGTGAGGTCGTCCAGCACCACTTTCGCCCCGGCGGCGCGCAGTTCGTCCGCGGAGCATGGCCCGGTCGCGACGCCGATTCCGGGCACCCCGGCCGCCCTCGCCGCCACCATGTCCGCCACGTGATCCCCGACGTAGTGGGTCGCCCCGTGCTCGCGCAGGGCGGTCGCCTTCTCCTCGGCGAACAGGTCGCCGGCCAACTCGTCGACCGTGAGGCCGAGGTGGTCCAGGTGCAGCCGGGCCAGCCGGCCGATCTTGGACGTGACGACCAGCACCCGGCCGCCCCGCGCACGGATCGCGTCGATCGCCGCCCGCGCGCCTGGCAGCGGCACCGTCGGGGTGATCGCGTACGCCCGGTACAGCTCGCGGTACATCTGCACGGCCGACTCGACCTGCTCCGGCGGGAACCAGTGCGCGATCTCGGTGCGCAGCGGCGGACCGAGCCGGGACACCGCCAGGTCGGCGTCCACCGGCACGCCGGTCCTGGCGGTCAGCGCCCGGTAGGCGGCGGCGATGCCAGGGCGGGAGTCCACCAGCGTCATGTCGAGGTCGAATCCGACGGTCAGTGCGGGCATGCCGAGAAACGTACAGGCGACTCCCGGCCGGGCGGACGTCCGAGGGGCGCGACGGCCCGGTGCCGGGCTAGCGTGGTAAGACGATGACCACCTCACTCGCCGACCACCTGCGGTCGCTTCCCGACGAGTCGCTGGCCGCACTCCTTCAGCTGCGGCCGGACCTCGTCGTGCCCGTGCCGGCCGACATCTCCGCCCTGGCCATCCGGGCCCAGTCCCGGGTCTCGGTGGCCCGCGCGCTGGACGGGCTGGACCAGTTCACCCTCCAGATCCTCGACGCCGCCCGGCTGACCCGGGACCCGGACGAGGGCACCACGGCCACCGAGGCCGTGCTCGCCATGGCCACCGCCGGGCCCCGCCCGCCGGCGCCGACGGCCGTCCGGGGCGCCGTCGGCCGGCTGCGCGCGCTCTTCCTGCTGTACGGCCCGGAGCACGCACTCCAGGTGGTGCCTGCCGTGGACGAGGTGGCCCCGTACCCCGCGGGGCTGGGCCGGCCGGCCGCGGAGCTGGACCCGCGCACGGCCGCGCTCTGCGCGGACCCGGCGAAGCTCCGGCGGACGCTGCTCGCCGCGCCTCCCTCGGCCCGGGCAATCCTGGACCGGCTGGCGGCCGGACCACCGGTGGGCAGCGTGCCCCCGGGTGCGTTGCAGGCACCGCCGCTCGGCGCGGAGGACGCCCTGCTCTCGGATCCCACCAACGGTGGCGCGCCGACCGGTTCCCCGGTGCGCTGGCTGGTCGACAACCGGCTGCTGGTCCCCGTCTCGGCCGGCTCGTCGACCACCACCGGCACGGTCGAGCTGCCCCGCGAGGTCGGCCTGCTGCTGCGCCGCGACAGCGGCCCGCTCGGACCGCTGCGCACCAGCCCGCCGCCGGTGGCCGCCGCGCCCCGCGAGGCGAAGGCGGTCGACTCCGCCGGGGCCGGGCAGACCATGGAGGTGGTCCGGCACACCGAAGGGCTGCTGGAGCAACTCGCCGCCGAACCCGCGCCGGTGCTGCGCTCGGGCGGCATCGGCGTACGGGACCTGCGCCGGCTGGCCCGTACCGCCGGGCTGGACGAGCCGACCACCGCGCTGCTGCTGGAGGTGGCGTACGCGGCGGGGCTCGCCGGCGAGCTGGAGCTGCCCGGCGCGACCACCACCCGGTACGGGGCGGATCAGCAGGTGCTGCCGACCGGCGGGTACGAGGTGTGGCGGGCCGCCTCGCTGGCCCAGCGCTGGGAGCAGCTGGCCCGGGCGTGGCTGACCATGACCCGACAGGTCGGGCTGGTGGGCCGGCGCGACGACCGGGACCGCCCGATCACCGCCCTCTCCGCCGAGGCCGAGCGGGCCAGCGCCCCGGGCACCCGGCGGGCGGTGCTCGCCGTGCTCGCCGGCCTCGAACCGGCGACCTCACCCACCCCGGAGGAGGTGCAGGACCTGCTGGACTGGCGGGCGCCGCGGCGCAGCCGGGGCCGGGAGGCCGCCCACCGGGAGGTGCTGGCCGAGGCGGCGCAGCTCGGCGTCACCGGCCTGGGGGCGCTCACCTCGTACGGCCGGCTGCTGCTGGCCGACCTGACCTCGGCCGACGAGCCGGGCGGCGAGGACCCGCTGGGGCTGCACGCGGACGCCGAGAGCGGCGACCCGTCCAGCGCGGCGCGGGCGCTGGACGCGCTGCTGCCCGCCCCGGTCGACCACTTCCTGGTGCAGGCCGACCTGACGGTGGTGGTGCCCGGGCCACCCGAGCCGGCGCTCGCCGCCGAGCTGGAGGCGATGACCGAACCCGAGTCGGCCGGCGGGGCCAGCGTGCACCGGGTCACGACGGCGAGCGTGCGGCGGGCGTTGGACGCCGGCTACTCGGCCGACGACCTGCACGACGTGTTCCGGCGGCGGTCCCGCACCCCGGTGCCGCAAGGGCTCACCTACCTGGTGGACGACGTGGCCCGCAAGCACGGCGGGTTGCGGGTCGGCCTGGCCGGGGCGTACCTGCGCAGCGACGACGAGACCCTGCTCAGCGAGGTGCTGGCCGACCGGCGGCTGGAGTTGCTGACGCTGCGCCGGCTCGCCCCGACGGTGCTGACCACGCCGTACCAGGTCGGCCGGCTGCTGAGCGCGTTGCGCGACGCCGGGTACGCCCCGGCGCAGGAGGACGGCAGCGGCGGCACCGTGCTGTCCCGGCCACGGATCCGGCGGGCCCCGGCCCGGGTGCCCGTGGCCACCCGGACGTTGGATCCGCTGGCCGCACCGAAGCTGCCCATGCCCCGACTGCTGGGCGTGGTGGAGCACATCCGGCGGGGTGAGGCGGCGGCGCGGGCCGCCCGACGGGCGCCGGCGGTGGTGCGTGGCGGGGCGGCCGGGCTCGGCGGCGGTCCGGTGCCGGCGCACACGCACAGCGAGGCGCTGGCCGTGCTCCAGCAGGCCGTGCGGGATCGTGCGCTGGTCTGGGTGGGTTACGTGGACGCGCACGGGGCGACCGCGTCCCGGCTGGTCAAGCCGGTCTCGATCGGCGCCGGCTACCTGCGCGCCGAGGACGAACGGACCGAGATGCTGCACACGTTCGCGCTGCACCGGATCACCGCGGCGGTGGTGGCGGACTGACCGGAGCCCGGCCGGCGCCGGCCGGTGTGCGCGCCGGTCAGCGTCGGCTGCGGCGTACGGTGCCGACGACCGAGATGATCAGCAGCAGCGCGAAGCCGGCGCCGGCGGACTCTCCGACCGAGTCGACGAAGCCCTGCCGCAGCACCAGCCAACCGAAGAGGAACCACCCGACGAGGAGCGCCGCCGCGACGGCGTACGCGACCACGGTTGCGCGGGACACCTCGTCGGGTTGAACCTGGTCGTGCGCTTCGATCACGTCACGGTCGACCGTCATGCCCAGCCTCCCCGCCCGGTCCGGCCCTGGACTCCCAGGGTGTCACTCGCGGGACCGGTGTGACAGGGGTTAAAACCCCGATTCGGGCGAGCCGCTCAGGTCCCCGGCCGGCGGCCGATCAGCACCACCCGGGTGCCCACCTTCCCCAACTCCCACATCCGGACGGCGTCGGCGTGCAGCAGGTTGACGCACCCGTGCGAGCCGATCGACTTCTCGTGCAGGTAGGTGGTGGTCTCGTGGAAGCCCATCCCCTGGGTGAAGTGTTGCCAGTACGGCAGCCACACCTCGTACGGGTCGGACCATTCCCTCGGGTTGCGGTAGTTGACCTTGTACGTGCCGGCCGGGGTGCGGTATCCGGACATTCCGGTCCGGGTCACCGTCGGCGCCATGATCACCTTGCCGCCCCGGACGGCCCAGACGGTCTGCCGGGTCAGGTCCACGCAGAACGTGGTGCCCGTGCCGGCCTTGCAGCGGGCCGGGTCGGTGGTGGCGAGCCGCTGGGCCACGTCGTACGTGGTCGGGCCGGCGCGACCCTGGACGGGGCGGATGCCGTACCGCCGCTGGAACTTCTTGATCGCCACGCAGTCGGCGGCGGACTGCCGGCCGTCCACGGTCACCGACCCGAACCCGCCCAACCGGGCCAGGTACGTCTCCACCGCTCGCTGGTGCTCGCCCTGCGGGCAGCCCGCGGCGGGCGCGGCGGTGCTGGTGGCCGGCGCCGGCGGCTTGCTGCGGGTCGGTTTCGGCGTGGCGCTCCGGGTGGGCTTCGGCGTCGGCGCCCGTGTCGGCGCGATCGTCGCGGGCCGGCCGCGCTGGTCCGGCCCGGGCGTGCCGCTCGCCCCCGTTGACTGTTCCGCCGCGCCTGCTGGGGCGGCTCCCCCGCCGCCACCCCCGCCGGCCTGCGGATCGAACGCGCACGCACCGGCACCGACCAGCGCGACCACCATCAGGGCAACAAGTCGGGAAGTGATCCGGACATGCTTCATGGAACCTCCCCTGGACCGTCGTCCCTTTGCTAGACGTTCACAAGTGCCTTCTCGGTTGCGTCCGGTGAGCATCTTTCTTCCGACAGTCCGCACCGTGCAACACTGGATGGTCGGCCAGCGGCGGGTAAGCAGGCGCAACGACCGGCGGCCAACCGGAGGAGAGGACCCTGGCGTGAGCGGTGGACCACTGATCGTGCAGTCGGACAAGACCCTGCTGCTGGAGATCGACCACCCGGATGCGCAGGCCTGCCGGATGGCCATCGCGCCCTTCGCCGAGTTGGAGCGCTCTCCCGAACACGTGCACACCTACCGGCTGACCCCGCTCGGGCTGTGGAACGCGCGCGCGGCGGGGCACGACGCCGAGGGCGTGGTGGACTCGCTGATCAAGTATTCGCGCTACCCGGTGCCGCACGCGCTGCTGGTGGACGTGGCCGAGACGATGGACCGGTACGGCCGGCTCCAGCTCGCCAACGACCCGGCGTACGGCCTGGTGCTGCGGGCACTGGACCGACTTGTGCTGATCGAGGTGGCCAAGAGCAAGAAGCTCGCCGGCATGCTCGGCAACAAGATCGACGACGACACGATCCAGGTGCACCCGTCCGAGCGTGGCCGGCTCAAGCAGGCGCTGCTCAAGCTCGGCTGGCCGGCGGAGGACCTGGCCGGCTACGTCGACGGCGAGGCGCACCCGATCGAGCTGGCCGAGGCCGGCAAGGACGGCAGCAAGCCGTGGACGCTGCGGTCGTACCAGCGCGAGGCCGTGGAGGCGTTCTGGGCCGGCGGGTCGGGCGTGGTGGTGCTGCCCTGCGGCGCCGGCAAGACGCTGGTGGGCGCGGCGGCGATGGCCGAGGCGAAGGCGACCACGCTGATCCTGGTCACCAACACCGTCGCCGGCCGGCAGTGGAAGCGGGAGCTGATCGCCCGCACCTCGCTGACCGAGGAGGAGATCGGGGAGTACTCGGGCGAGCGCAAGGAGATCCGCCCGGTCACGATCGCCACGTACCAGGTGCTCACCTCGCGGCGCGGCGGCGCGTTCACCCACCTGGACCTGTTCGGGGCCCGCGACTGGGGCCTGGTCGTCTACGACGAGGTGCACCTGCTGCCCGCGCCGATCTTCCGGTTCACCGCCGACCTTCAGGCCCGCCGCCGGCTCGGCCTCACCGCGACCCTGGTCCGCGAGGACGGCCGCGAGGGTGACGTGTTCAGCCTGATCGGCCCGAAGCGGTACGACGCGCCGTGGAAGGACATCGAGTCGCAGGGCTGGATCGCCCCGGCCGAGTGCACCGAGGTCCGGGTGACGCTGACCGACGCGGAGCGGATGTCGTACGCGACCGCGGAGGCCGAGGAGCGCTACCGGATGGCGGCGACCGCGCGCACCAAGCTGCCGGTGGTCCGGGCCCTGGTCGACCGACACCCGGACGACCAGGTGCTGGTGATCGGCGCCTACATCGACCAGTTGCACCAGCTCGGCGAATACCTGGACGCGCCGATCATCCAGGGCTCGACCACGAATCGCGAACGCGAGCGACTGTTCGACGCGTTCCGGTCCGGGGAGATCCGCACGCTGGTGATCTCCAAGGTCGGCAACTTCTCGATCGACCTGCCCGAGGCGGCGGTGGCGATCCAGGTGTCGGGGACGTTCGGCTCCCGACAGGAGGAGGCGCAGCGGCTCGGCCGGGTGCTGCGACCGAAGGCCGACGGCCGGCAGGCGCACTTCTACACGGTGGTCTCGCGGGACACGATCGACACCGAGTACGCCGCACACCGGCAGCGCTTCCTGGCCGAGCAGGGCTACGCGTACACCATCGTGGACGCCGACGACGTCCTCGGCCCGAAGCTCCCGACGGTCGACTGAGCGCGAACCCTCGATCGACTCGGCTTCCGGGAAGTCGTGGCGTCCGGAGCGCTCCGACACCGCGTTCTCCTGGAACCCGAGTCGATCAGTGCGCTCCCCGAGAGAAGCGGTGCACCAGCACCGCCACCCGCCGGTCGTGGTCGGCGCGGCGGAGCCGGCCGCTGCGCATCAGCGTGACCAGCCCGTGCAGGCCGCTCCAGAACGTCTCGGTGACCGTCTCCAGGTCGTCGTCCCCGGCGACCGGGCGCACCGCCTCGGCCAGCTCGGCGAAGCCTCGGGCCAGGTCCGCCGGGACCTCCTGGGTGGCGAACGGCAGATCCACGGCGAGCGTGAACATCGCGTCGTAGAGCGCAGGACGCCGCTCCGCGAACGCGATGTACGCCGCCGCGATGTCGGCGACCGCCTGCCGGGGATCGGCGGCCGAAGTCCGGGCCGCGGCCAGCGCGGTCGCCAGCTCGGCGAAGCCCTCGACGGCGACGGCCGCCATGATGGCGTCCTTGCCCTTGAAGTGGCTGTAGAGGACGGGCTGGCTGTACTCAATCTCGGCGGCGAGCCGCCGGGTGGTCACCGCGTCCCAGCCTTCCGCCAGCGCCAGGTCGCGTGCTGCGGCGACGATCGCCTGTTCCCGTTCCGCCCGCTCGCGCTCCCGGCGTCCCTGCGTCGACATGCACCCATCCTAGCACCGCTAGATATCCTGTCGACGCTCTGCTAGCGTCGCTCCTATATCTAGCAGCGCTAGGAATTGGAGCGGATCATGCTGTCCTTCATCGCCTACGGGCTCGCCGTCGTACTCAGCCTCTTCGTCGCCTTCATCGGCGCGCGGTTCCTGATGGTGCCGCAGGCTGCGGCCGCCGGGTACGGCGTACCGGCCAGGCCGGACGGTGACCCCGCCTACCTGACGGTCAAAGGGCTGAAGGATCTCACCTTCGGGCTGCTCGGCCTCGCCCTGATCGCCTTCACCACCGCCGACGCGGTCGCGTGGTTCATGCTGATCGTCGCGCTCGTCCCGCTGGGCGACACCGTCATCGTGCTGAGAAACGGCGGAACGAAGGCGGTGGCATTCGGCATCCACTTCGCCACCGCCGCAGTCGTCCTCCTGAACGCCGCCCTGCTCTTCGCCTTGTAACCAGACGCCGCCCCGCCGATGTTGATCAAGAGGTTTGCGTCATCGATCGGCCTGATGATGACGCAAACCTCTTGATCAACGCAGTGATCGACGCAGTGATGGACGCAGTCGATGGGTTACGGGGTGGGGGGTGGGCAGCGGTCGGGGAGGGTGACCTCGCCGGGGCGGTGGTCGAAGGTGTCCATCGTGAACCACTCGTCCAGCTCCGGGTCGAAGAGGTTCTGGAGACCGAACTGCAGGACCTGCCACCACTGGCTCGGATCGCGCTGGTCGACGTAGATGTCGCCGAGCGCGATCGGGAACCGGAACTCCTCGCCCGGCACGGTGGAACCTCCGACGACCCCGACCCGCCAGTGGTCGACGTGCCGGTCCTTCTCGCCTTGCAGGATCTCCGGTCCCACGAAGCGCGCGGTCTTCAGCTTGTCGTTGAAGATCTGGCGGTTGAAGAACCCCGGGACCTTGCTGCACGGCTGGGGCGGAAACAGCGGGATGTTCGGCCACCGGTAGGTGAGCGTGTAGAGCGTGTTCTCGTAGATCAGGTTCGTGAACCAGATCGGATGGTCCGGACCCCCGGCGGTCATCTGACTGTTGCCGTCCCTGCCCTGCCAGCTGAACGGCACGTCGATGCCGAGGTCGCGCACGATGTACCGGCCCTCGCCCTGGAAATCCGCCGGCAGCTGCGGGGGACGCGGCTCCCCCGGATCGTGGGCCGTGGCACCGTCGGCCTGGACCGCTCGGGGCTGCGGCGCGGCGGCCGGGCCCGGTGCGATCACACCGAGGGCGAACAGGCCACCGGCGACCGCCGACACCAGTGTCCGACGTGTACGCCTCGACGCCATCAGCCCTCCGCCGGTTGGAGTAGCGGCCGGCGCTCCGATCGCGCACGTGCCTTCGGCGAAGCGTATGAGCAGGCAGATCTGAGCGACGGCGTAATGAGCCGGCTTCACCGGAAGGGTGAAGCCGACCCCGAAAGGAAGGGGCCGACGAGCCGCTGGCAGCGACCCGTCGACCCCGACGCGCGTTCCCTGACTACCCGGCGCCACCGGCCCGGAATGCCACCCAGGCGTCGCTCATCCGGTCCGCCTGTCCGACGGTGAACATGTTCATGCAGGAGTCCTGCGTGTAGTCCATGAAGTTGTGGATCGGGTCCAGTCCGGGTGCGGTACAGGTGTCCGCGCCCACCGGGCAGTCGAACTGCGGCCCGGCCTCCCGGGGAGTGTCGGCGACGAAGTCGCCGGCAGCGGAGCATCCGTGCGCGAAGGTGTGCTCCAGCATCAGCCAGTGCCCCACCTCGTGCGTCAGCGTGTCGCCCAGGGAGTACTTCCCCGCCGTGCCGCCCGGCATCGACTCGTCGAGCATCACCACGCCGTCGATGTAGTCGCGGCCGTTGTTGTAACCCTTCGGGAAGTACGCCCAGCCGAGCAGCCCGCCGCCGATGTTGGCCGCGTACACGTTCAGGGTCTCCGAGTCGCCGGTGTACAGCGCCTTCTTCATGTCCCGCTCGTTCTTGCCCGGCACGACCGTGTACCAGGCGCTGTTCACCGTCCACGTCGTGTCGACGAGGTCGAACCGGAACGGCGTGTCGGAGGCGTTCGCCGCCGTACGCCCCGCGAACGAGTCGTTGAGCACCGTCATCTGCGCCGCGATCAGGGTGTTCCACCTGGTCGTCTCGGCTGCGGTGAGCGGGTGGTCGGAGACCATGTGAAAGACCGTCGGCACGGTCACGCTGCCGTTGGCCAGGCGCGGAGCGTCCTTGATCACCCCGTAGGCGTTCGCCTCGTTGTCGGGGTACAGCTTCGGCTCCTGCGCGGTGGCGCCCTTGGCGACCCGGGCCGCGCTGTGTGCCTCGGCACCCGGCTCACACGCGCCGACACCCGGGGAGGCGGGAACGGGTGCCGCCACCGCGGCGTAGCCGCCACCGGACGCCAGGAGCGTCGCGGCGGTGGCGGTGAGGACTGCCAGTCGGAAAATTGGTCTCCTGTGCATCGGTGCACCTCTCGGGGGAATCGGAGACGGCGCGGGGTCGTCAGGATCAGGTCGACGACGTCGTCTTCCCGGTATGAGACCACGCCGACGGCACCGGCAAAAGGCCTGCGTACAGCCCTGATGGGGGGTGTAACGGCAGGACGCCGAGGAGCGCTGTTAACGCCGTCCGCCGCCGTTCTGGGACGCGTGGAGCTGTGGCGGCCGTCACCCAGCCGCGCCGTCACAGGACGCTGCTCGCCGGCATCTCATGGTCGTCCGATCGAATACCGGGAGTGAAGGACGGAACCATGGACGCCCGATTCAACATGTTCGGCAACGAGATCGCCATGAAGTTCGCCAAGCGGTTCGCCAACGCCGGCATGGTGATCCAGCAGTCGCCGCTGCCGAAGTCCACGCAGGAACTGGTGTCCCTGCGGGCCAGCCAGATCAACGGCTGCGGCTGGTGCATCGACATGCACACCAAAGAGGCAGTGGCGGCCGGTGAGAGCGCGGTCCGGCTCAACCTGGTCGCCGCCTGGCGCGAGTCCACGGTCTTCACGGAGGCCGAGCAGGCCGCGCTGGCGCTCGCCGAGGAGGGCACCCGACTCGCCGACGCCCACCCGGGCGTGTCCGACGAGACCTGGGCGCAGGTGCGCAAGCACTACGACGACGACCAGATCGGCGCCCTGGTCGCCCTGGTCGCCCTGATCAACGCGGCCAACCGGCTCGCCGTGATCGTGCACCAGCGGGGCGGCTCCTACGAGCCCGGCATGTTCGCCGCCGCGTTCGAATGAGGCCCTAGAGGACCCGGCTCACCCGCTCGGCGGCGACCACTGTGTCCCGCCGGGCGGGGTCGAGGTTGGCGCTGATCACCACGGACGCGCCGGCGGAGAGCGGCGCGAGCAGCCACTTCAGCGGCTGCTCGTGCTCGGCCGCGTCGACCAGCAGCCGGTCGCCGGCGCGCAGGTCCAGCATCTCGGCGATCCCCCCGGCGAGGGCGCCCCACTCGCCGTAGGTGGTGCCGTCCGCACTGGCCGGGTCGGACGGGCGGATGACGGTGTGGTCGGGCGTGGCGTCGGCGTACCGGAGCACCTCGGCGGACCAGTCGAGCCAACCCAACGGCACGTCGGCCAGCGGCCCCGGCCCGGTGCCGACGAGGTAGCGGTGCGGGGCGTCCGGCACGTCCTCCAGCCAGTCGTCCTGCCGTTCGGGGGTCACGAAGACCGCGTCGAACGGCCGGTCGCCGCCCGGTTCGAGGACCGGCAGGCCCGCGGTGGCGCGGGGCCGGAACGACACCGCCAGGCCGGAGGCCCAGGCGCCCAACAGAACCGCAGCGGTACGCCAGTGCGGCGGCAGCAGCACCGCTACGCGGCTGCCGGGGCCGAGCCCGCAGCCGTCCCGCAGGAGACCGGCGCTGCGCGCCGCCCAGGCGCCGACCTGGTGCGCGGTCAGGTCGACCCGCTCGCCGGTCGCCTCGTCGCGGTAGCTGAGCAGCGGACGCTCGGCGTCGGCGGGCTGGACCGACAGGTCGGCCGTGACGGTTGGCTGCATCTCCACGCTCCCCGGGTGACGGCGTCGAACCACCCTACTCAACGACTTTGGTCGCGCCGGTCGTCGGCCGATGGCCGTATCGGCTGTCCGGGTGGCCGGCGCACGGTACGGGTGACCCCGAAGCGCCGCTGAGGAGCCACCGTGCCGACCGAGTCCCGCCCTGCCACCGCCGACCGTCTTCCACTGCGCCGCCGGCTCCTGCCGGTGGTGGCGTTGCTGCTGATCGCGCCCTGGGCCGCCGAGTGCTCCTGGGGCGGCTTCACCCTCGACGACTTCCTCCCGGTGCTGATCTTCCTGGGCCCGATGTACGGCGGGGCGGCCATCCTGATCCGGGAGACCGCCCGGCATCTTGGCGCCGGCTGGCCGGCGATCGTGCTGCTCGCCGCCGCGTTCGGCGTGCTCCAGGCCGGCCTGGTCGACCAGTCGCTGTTCAACCCCGGTTATCTGGACGACACGGAGTACGCCGACACCCGGGCCGCCGCCGAGGCCACGCTGGTGCCAGGCCTCGAGTTCAGCGTCCGCCAGGCCTTCGACTACGTGGGCAACCACATCGCGTTGACCATCTGCGCGCCTATCGTTCTCGTCGAGTCGTTCCTCGGGCCGGAGCGTCGGCTGCGGCCATGGCTCGGCCGGCGCGGGCTCGCCGTGGTCGGCGTGATCTACCTGCTCGGCAGTCTGCTGATCTTCTCGGACAGTGGGCGGACGGGCTTCCTGGCCAGCCCGCTCCAGCTGACCTTCGCCGCAGCGGTGATCCTCGCCCTCGTCGCGACGGCCCTGCTGCCCCGGTGGCGTCACCCGCACCCGCGGCACGCCCGCCGGGCGCCCGGCCCGGTCTGGGTGGGCCTGGTGGTCGTCGTCGTTCACTTCGGCACCGACGTGACGCCCGGTTGGCCGGGGATGGTCATCGCGCTGGCGCTCGCCGCCGGCACCGCGGGTCTGCTCGCCTTCTGGTCCTCCCGCGCCGGTTGGGGGCAGCGGCACGTGCTCGCCGCCGGCACGGCGAGTCTGGTCACCGCCGCCGCGTTCGCGTACCTGGTGCCGCCCTACTCGCCGGCGACGCCATCGGCGGCGCTGGCCGCAGACGTGGCGGTCAGCGTGGTCACCGCGGCCCTCATCGGTGGTGCTTGGTGGCGGCTGCGCCGCGCTTCGCCGGTTGTTCATCTCGGCGCAAGCTGATGCTCCCTCTCGGGTGCCAGCCTCCGTCCGGGTACCAGCAGACGGAGGAACTCCTTGTCAGTCAGAAGAGCAATCACGGCGCTCACCGCAGCCGGGGTCGCGGTCGCCACCATCAGCGGCGCCACCTCGGCGACCGCCGGGGAGCGGCACCACCCGAGCGGCACGGTCGCCTTCGACCGGGTCGCCACGTACCCGGTCTTTGCGAACCGTCCGGCCGGCGAGGACCCAGCGACCCCGACGGTCGCCGAGATCTCGGCGGTCAGTCCCGACGGTCGCACCCTGATCCACACCGACGCGCTGGCTCGGCGGATCGGCTTCCTCGACATCTCCCGGGCCGACCGGCCGCGCGGCCTCGGCACGCTCTCCCTGGCCCAGCTCGGCAACGCCGAGGACGAACCCACGTCGGTGGCCGTGGTCGGGAAGTACGTCCTGGTGGTGGTCAACACGAGCAGCAGCTACACCGAGCCGTCCGGCCGGCTGGACGTCATCGAGCTGGCCGGCCGCGAGCGGGTGGCCAGCTTCGACCTGGGCGGCCAGCCCGACTCGATCGCCATCAGCAAGGACCAGCGGTACGCCGCGATCGCCATCGAGAACGAGCGCGACGAGGAGGCCACCCCGCCCGGCGGCGAGGAGGGCGACCTGCCGCAGGCGCCCGCCGGTTTCGTGCAGATCGTCGACCTCACCGGGAAGTCCCCGGCCGGTTGGCGGCTTCGGCCGGTCGCGCTGACCGGCGCCGACGGGAGCGCGCTGCCGGCGCTGGTCCAGGCCGGCCTCGCCGCGCCGACCGACCCGGAGCCGGAGTACGTCTCCATCAACAGCCGTAACCAGCTGGTGGTGACTCTCCAGGAGAACAACGGCGTCGCCCTGATCGACCTGCCCACCGGGCGGATCACCCGCGTGTTCAGCGCGGGCACGGCGACCGTCAGCGGGATCGACACCGAGAAGGACGGTGTCATCGACCTGACCGGCGGCATCACCGATGTGTCGCGCGAGCCGGACGCGGTGGCCTGGGTCGACGACCGCTATCTCGCCACGGCCAACGAGGGCGACTGGCGGGGCGGCACCCGTGGCTGGTCCGTCTTCGACAGCCGCACCGGGCGGGTCGCCTGGGACGCCGGCAACAGCTTCGAGCGCCTCGCCGTCACGTACGGGCTGCACAACGAGGACCGGGCCGGCAAGAAGGGCACCGAGCCCGAGGGCGTCGCCGTCGCCGAGTACGACGGCGTGCGGTACGCGTTCGTCGGTTCGGAGCGCAGCAACTTCGTCGCTGTCTACGATCTGGGCAACCCCACCAGGCCGGTGTTCAAGCAGATCCTGCCGACCACCAACGGGCCGGAGGGGCTGCTGCCCATCCCGTCACGGGGGCTGCTCGCGATCTCCAGCGAGGAGGACGACGCCTCGGTCAACGTCCGCGCCTCGGTGTCGCTCTACCAGCTCGGCAAGGGCACCCCGGCGTTCCCGAGCATCGTCTCCGGCACCGACCGGGCCCGCACGCCGATCGGTTGGGGCGCCCTCGGCGCGCTGAGCGCGGTACCCGGCAAGCGGGACCAGCTCTACAGCGTCACCGACGCGGCGTACAGCCAGACCCGGATCCTCACCATCGACGCGAAACGGACGCCGGCAGTGATCACCGGTGCGCTGGCGGTGCAGGACGCGACCGGTACGCCGGTCGGGTACGACGCCGAGGGCATCTTCGCCCGCCCGCAGGGCGGCTTCTGGCTCGCCGTCGAGGGTGCCAAGGGCTCGGAGAACAAGCTGGTCCGACTGGACGCCGCCGGGATCACCCGGCAGACCGTTCCGCTGCCCACGGATGTCGCCGCCGGCCTGGCCAAGCAGGGTCTGGAGGGGGTCACCGCGACCACCGACCGGCAGGGTCGGGAGATCGTCTGGGTGGCCGTGCAGCGGGAGCTGAGCACCGACCCGACCGGCGTGGTCCGGCTCGGCCGGTACGACGTGACGGCGGGCACCTGGAGCTGGTTCGGTTACCGGTTGGGCAGCACCAGCGTGCCGGGTGACTGGATGGGGCTCTCCGAGATCACCGTGGTCGGCGACCGACTCGCCGTCATCGAGCGGGACAAGCTGAACGGTCCCGCCGCCGCGGTGAAGCGGATCTACACGGTGCCGCTGCCGGGTGCGGCGGCGACCGGCCCGCTCAAGGTGCTGCCGAAGACGCTCGCCGTCGACGTGCTGCCCGCGCTGCGCGCCACCAACGGCTGGACCCAGGAAAAGCTGGAGGGTCTGACCGTGGCCGGCAACGGCGAGGTGTACGCGATCACCGACAACGACGCGGTCCAGGACGCCACCGGCGAGACGGTCCTGCTGCGGCTGGGTTCCAGCCGCAAGATCTTCGGGCGCAGCTGACCCGTCACCGCTCACGTTCCGGCCCGGCGTCCACCTGGAGGCGGGCGCCGGGCCGGTCACAGCCGGTGATGCCGGGTGCCGGGCCGGCATCCCCACACCACACCCTTTGCTCTGCTTACCTGTACGCGCCACGCACGCTGCGCGACCAGACGTATGGCTGCCCCTTCGGGACCATCGCGCAAAGGCGCAGCTCAGCGTGGTGGTGCGTAGGTAAGCAGAGCAAAGGGGTTGAGTGGTCCGACCAGGGGCGGCGCTGTCCGTCGCGCTCAGTGACGAGCAGTGCTCCGCCGTCCGGGCACTGCCCGTCACGGGAGCTCGGGGCCGCCGTCGAGCAGCGGGGCCAGCAGGTCGTCGTACTCCTCGACCCGGTCCAGCACCTCGGCGGCGGTGAACTGGCGGACGGCCGGCTTCCGGCCGCGGGCGCCGGCCTCGACCTCGTCCCAGGTCAGCGGGGTTGAGGCGGACGGCACGTCCTGGGCCCGCAGCGAGTACGGCGCCACCGTGGTCTTCGCCGCGTTGTTCTGGCTCCAGTCGATGAAGACCTTCCCCGGGCGCAGGTTCTTCGCCATCTTCGACACGATCAGCTTCGGGTGCGCCTTCTCCAACTCCTGAGCGACCCGCTTGGCGTAGTCGGAGACGACCTCGGACGACTGGGTGCCGGCGATCGGGCAGCAGAGCTGCATGCCCTTCTTGCCGGAGGTCTTCGGGTACGACTCGATCCCGTCGTCGGCGAGCCGGTCGCGCATCAGCACCGCCACCGGGCAGCACTCGGCGAGCCCGGCCGGCGGCCCCGGGTCCAGGTCGACCACCATCATGTCCGGGTGCTCGCCGACCTTCCACTGCGGCGTGTGCAGCTCCAGGGCGGCCAGGTTGGCCAGCCAGACCAGCGTGGGCAGGTCGTCGGCGACCACGTAGTCGATGGTCTCCCGGCCCTTGCTCGACCCGGGGACGGGCAGCGTCTCCAGGCGTACCCAGTCGGGGGTGGCGGCCGGGGCGTTCTTCTCGAAGAACGAGCCGCCGCCCACGCCGTTGGGGAACCGGATCCGGGTCAGCGCCCGGTCCCGCAGGTGCGGCAGCAGCACCGGCGAGATCCGCGTGTAGTAGTCGATCACTTCACCCTTGGTGAAGCCGGCCGACGGATAGAGCACCTTGTCCAGGTTGGACAACTCCAGCGCGCGGCCCTCCACGTCCACCCGCAACCGCTCACCCGGCATCGTCGACCTCCTCCGGAGGTTTGTCCGGGCGCAACCGCAGCACCCGGGGGAAGCGCAGCCGGCCGTCGGGGGTGCGCTGGCCGTACTTCACCTCCACCACCACCCGGGGAGTTACCCAGATGGCGCCCCGGGCATCCTCGCGCGGCACACCCGGCGCGAACGGGGACACGCCGGAGCGCAGCGGTTCCAGCTCGGCGAGGAGCTGCCGTTCGATGGCCGCGCCGATCCCACCGCCCACCCGGCCCCGGTAGATGAGCCGGCCGTCCGGGCCGGGCACACCGACCAGCAGCCCACCGATCCGGCGCGCGCCCGGTCGCCAGCCACCGACGACGAAGTCGCCGGTCACCTCCAGCTTGACCTTCACCCAGTCCGGCGAGCGCACCCCGGGGCGGTAGACGGCAGCGACCCGCTTGGCCATCACCCCCTCCAGGCCGTGCTCGCCGGCCGCCTCGTAGGTGGCCGGGCCGTCGGCGAAGACCGGAGGCACCGCCCACCGGGCACCGCCGAGGGCGAGCGCGTCCAGGGCCTCCCGGCGGCGCTCGTACGGCCAGCCGGTCAGGTCGTCGCCGTTCAGCCGGAGCAGGTCGAAGATCATGTACGTCACCGGCATGACCGCCGCCAACCGGGCCGCCTTGTTCCGGTCCCGGACGTGCATCCGTTCGGCCAGCGCGGTGAACGACGGCTGGCCGCCCTCGCCCAGCAGCACCACCTCGCCGTCGAGCAGCGCGTCGTCGACCTGCTCGAACAGGGTGGCCAGCTCGGGGTACGCGGCGGTGATCTCCACGCCGGAGCGGGCGTACAGGTGTTGACGGCCGGCGGAGATGTCGGCGAGCGCGCGGACGCCGTCCCACTTGAACTCGTACGCCCAGCCGTCACCGGCCGGGAGCGGCCCGGTCATCGCGAGCATCGGCTTGAGCGGCGCGCCGGGCACGACCCGACTGTAGTAGCAGGCCGAACACCTCGCGTCCCGTTCGTTCGGATGCGAGCATGGTCGATACCGGGGAAGGGAGCAGAGGATGCGGGCCATCTGGAAGGGAGCCGTGTCGTTCGGGCTCGTCTCGATCGGGGTGAAGCTCTACTCCGCGACCGAGGAGAAGGACATCCGGTTCCACCAGGTGCACCGCGAGGACGGTGGCCGGATCCGCTACAAGCGCACCTGCTCGGTCTGCGGCGAGGAGGTCACCTACGACGACATCGCCAAGGGCTACGACATCGGCGGCGGGGAGATGGTGATCCTCACCGACGAGGACTTCGCCGACCTGCCGCTGACCAGCTCGCGCGCGATCGACGTGCTGGAGTTCGTCCCGGCGGACCAGGTCGACCCGATCCTCTACAACAAGGCGTACTTCCTGGAGCCGGAGGGCACCGCGACCAAGCCGTACGTGCTGCTGCGCGACGCGCTGCTCGACTCGGAGCGGGTGGCCATCGTCAAGGTGGCGCTGCGCCAGCGCGAACAGCTGGCCACGCTGCGGGTCCGCGAGGGCGTGCTGCTGCTCAACACCATGCTCTGGCCGGACGAGATCCGGACGGCGGATTTCGGCTTCCTCGACGAGGACCTCAAGGTGCGCCCGCCGGAGTTGGCGATGGCGAGTTCCCTGATCGACTCGATGACCGGCGAGTTCGAGCCGGACGTCTTCACCGACGACTACCGGGCCGCGTTGCAGGAGGTCATCGACGCCAAGGTGGAGGGTCGGGAGGTCGTCCAGCCGGAAGAGGTGGAGGAGGCGCCGGCCGCGGCGGTGGACCTGATGGCCGCGCTGAAGGCATCGGTGGACCGGGCTCGGTCGGCCCGCGGCGAGCAGCCGGCCCGTGGCGGCGGTGGCGAGCCGACGCCCATCTCGTCGGCCCGTTCGGCCAAGAAGGCGGCCGAGAAGAAGACGGCGAAGGCGCCCGCGAAGAAGGCGGCGGCGAAGAAGACCGCCGAGAAGAAGACGGCCGCGGCCAAGGCCGAACCGGCGAAGAAGGCCGCCAAGAAGACCCCCGCGAAGAAGGCGGAGCCGGCTAAGAAGACGGCGGCCCGCAAGGCGGCACCCCGCAAGACCGCCTGACCGCACGGCAGCGACGGAGGCGTCGGCCGGACCGGGTACGCTCCGCCGGCCGCTGGCCACCGGAGGAGCCGCCATGCCGTACACCCCTGATCTGGACCGGTTGTTGACGCCCGGCGCTCGCTTCACCGACGAGCACGGCTCGTACGTGATCGAAGCCCACCCGGTGGGCGACGTCGTGCTGCCGACCGGTCAGGTGGTCGGGTGTGACCCGCTGGTGTGCCCGGAGGCCGAACCGTTCACGGTCACCGTGCCCTCGGGTCGGCATCCCGCCCGCGCCTGGGTGGCCGTGGTGCTCCGGGAGGACGCCGAGGTGGACCGCCGGGTGGCTGCGCTGGAGCTGGTGGTCCAGGACGCGCCGACGGTCCGTTGGGAACCGGCCGTCGCGGGCGACCAGGACGTCGCCACCCTCGGCGCGGACGACTACTTCGGGTACGGGGTGGACGCCGGTGCCGGCACCCTGGCCGACCCGACGGCGCTCGCCGCCCTGGAAGCCTGGGACTACGACCAGGTGGAAGCGGTGTTCATTCCGGCCGAACTGCCCGTCTCGCCGGTTCCGGGCCTGATCACCGCGGTGCTGGACGAGGCCACCGGCGCCAACGTCGTCACCGTCGCCACGGGCTGGGGCGACGGCTGCTACGGCACCTGGATCGGGCGCGCCGCCGACGGCCGGGTGACGTCGTTCGTGACGGACTTCATGGTCGTGCCGGAATAACCGTCGCGCCGGGCCCGGGATGGCGCCCGCGGAACGATCCGGACGGTCCGGGGTGGGCACGGTGGGCCGTCAGGCGGGTACCGTGTGCGTCGGCTTTCCCCCCGGCACCGGGTGCCGGCCACACCTTCGCAGCAGGGAGTCGACGACGTGAGCGAGCGCACGCAGCAGAACAGGTCGGAGGGCCAGAGCCCGGCAACCAAGGCGGGGCGACGGCTGGCCGCCCAGCTGGCAGCGCAGAAGGCGGCCGAGGCGAAGCGGCGCCGTCAGGCGTGGGCCGGCGGGCTGGCCGGCGTCGCCGTCGTGGCGGTGCTGATCACCGTCTTCGTGCTGGTCGGCGGGGGCGACGACAAGCCCGCGAACCAGGCCGGCGCGACCCCCTCCGCGTCCGCCTCCGCCCCGGCTCCGGACGAGGCCGCCGCGCCTCCCGCCCCCCAGCTGCCGGAGGGCGCCGACCCGGCGCTGGGCAGCAAGCCGACCGTCGAGGCCGGCAAGGGTGAGCTGACGAAGCTCGCGGTGACGCCCCTGATCAAGGGCACCGGCCCGGCGGTCAAGAAGGGCCAGACCATCACCACGAACTACGTGGGCGTCTTCTACAAGGACGGCAAGGAGTTCGACTCCTCCTGGAAGGCCGGCCAGCCGGCCACCTTCCCGATCGGCGTGGGCCAGGTCATCCCCGGCTGGGACCAGGGCCTGGTCGGCGTGACCGTGGGCAGCCGGGTGCAGCTCGACATCCCCGGTGAGCTGGGCTACGGCAACGACGCGGCCGCTGCGGGTGGCCGGCCGACCGGCCCGCTGCGCTTCGTGGTGGACGTGCTCGCCGCCCAGTGACCCGTCCGGATCGCCCCGGTTGTCACCTGAGCGCGATGGACTTGTTCACATGGGGCTTCCGGCCCGTCACCTACCGGCAGTAGGTTCGGCGTCACCCCGGGCGGTTCGCCGCCCGGGGTGAGCATCCGGACGGGACACGGAGGTGCACGTGACGGCGCTCGACGAGCCCGGGCGGGTCGCCCGGTTGATGTGGACGCACTTCGAGCCGGTGCACGCCGTCACCTACTTTCACCCCCGGGCACGAGCGGCGTACGAGGCGGTCGGGCTACGCGGCTACTGGCGGGGCTACTTCGCCGGCCGGTCCGCGCCGCTGGGCGCCACCGACGCAGCCCCGGTGATCTCCGCCTTCTTCAATTTCGCGCCGCCGATGGTCAGCCGGGCGCTGCCGGCGGTGTGGCGGTTGGCCACCCCGCAGGAGGCGTTGCGGGCCCGGCTGACCGGCGCCGTGCAGGCCCTCGCGGAGCTGACCTACGAGCTGCCGGAGGCGCACCTGGCGGAGGCCGCCGACCTGCTGGAGCGGGCCGCCTCGGCGGCGCAGACCGCCGGCCGGCTGCTCGGTGCGGTCAACGCGGCTCTGCCGATCGGGGAATACCCGCTGGCCCGGCTCTGGCAGGCCGCCACCACGCTGCGCGAGCACCGGGGAGACGGGCACGTGGCGGCGCTGGTGGCCGCCGGCCTGGACCCGGTGGAGACGCTGGCCTGGCGGGTCGCCGTGGACATGTCGCCGCAGAACCTGCTGGGCCGGGGCTGGTCCGAGGAGCAGTGGCGGGCCGCCCGCGAGCGGCTCACCCAGCGGGGCTGGCTGACCCCGGACGGCGCGGCCACCGACCACGGCCGGACCGGTTTCCAGGCGATCGAGGACGCGACCGACCGGGCGGCCGAGCACCCGTGGCGGGCGCTCGGCCCGGACGGCACGGACCGGCTGCGCGAGCTGCTGGAGCCGATGGCCCGGGCCTGCCACACCGTGATCCCGGCCGGCAGCCCGATCGGGCTTCCCGCGCTGCCCGCCTGACCGGCGGCCCACCGTTCCGGCAGGATGGGCCCGTGGTGGATGCGGTGGTCTTCGACCTGGACGGTGTGATCGTGGATTCCGAACCGGTGTGGGAGGAGGTCCGGCGGGCGTACGTGGCGACGCACGGCGGCGCCTGGCAGCCGGACACGCAGCGCCGGTTGATGGGCATGAGCACCAGCGAGTGGGCCCACTATCTCAGCGGCGAGTTGGGCGTGGCACGCACCGCCGCCCAGGTCGCCGACGAGGTGGTCGAGGAGATGACCCGGCGCTACCGGGAGCACGTACCGCTGATCGACAGCGCCGACCAGGTGGTGCGCCGGCTGGCCGCGCGGTGGCCGCTGGGGTTGGCCAGTTCGTCGCCGACCCGGCTGATCGCGGCGGCGTTGGCCGCGACCGGCCTGACCGACGCGTTCGCCACCACCCTGTCCACCGAGGAGACCGAGCGGGGCAAGCCGGCGCCGGACGTGTACCTGAGCGTCGCGGGGCGGCTGGGCGTCGACCCGGGCCGCTGCGTGGCGGTGGAGGACTCGTCCAACGGCGTGCGGTCGGCTGCCGCAGCGGGGATGCGGGTGGTGGCGGTGCCGCACGGTTCGTACCCGCTGGATCCGGACGCCGCCCGGTTGGCCGCGGTGACGTTGGGTGCGGTCGGTGAGCTGACCCCGGAGCTGGTGGATGACCTGGCTGGCTGATGTACGACGCATCACCCGTTGTCCGGTCCCTCCCGCCTCGCGTGCGGTTGTACGGTTTCCAGGGACCGGTGGGGCCGGCATGACGGGGACTGAGCGGGGTACCGCAGCCGGCGGTGCTCGACCCGGGTGCCACCCGCCGGACGGGTGAGGAGACCACGGATGAAAGCCATCGTGTACGAGCGCACCGGCGATCCTTCGGTGCTGAAGTTGGTCGACCGGCCGGTGCCGGAGCCGGGGGCGGGCGAGGTCCTGGTCCGGATGGCGGTCTCCGGGGTGAACCCGACGGACTGGAAGGCCCGCCGGTCGTTCCCCCTGCCGGCCGGTTGGCAGATCCCCGGGCAGGACGGGGCGGGCGTGGTGGAGGCCGTCGGCGCCGGGGTCGACCCGGATCGGATCGGCGAGCGGGTCTGGATCTGGGAGGCGGCCTGGCAGCGGCCGTGGGGCACCGCGGCGGAGTACACGCTGGTGCCGGTCCGGCAGGCGGTCCGCCTCGGTGACGCCTCGTTCGAGCTGGGCGCCAGCCTGGGCATCCCGTTCCTGACGGCGCACCGCTGCCTGACCGCCGGCGAGTTCATGCCGGACACGTTGCGGGCCGGCGCGCTGGCCGATCACACCGTGCTGGTGCAGGGCGGGGCGGGAGCGGTCGGCAACGCGGCGATCCAGCTCGCCCGTTGGGCCGACGCCACGGTGATCACCACGGTGAGCAGCGCCGAGAAGGCCCAGCTCGCGGCGTCGGCCGGCGCCTCCTACGTGATCAACTACCGGGAGCAGGACGTGGTCGAGGAGATCCGCAAGATCGCTCCCGACGGGGTGCACACGATCGTCGAGGTCTCCCCGGCCCGCAACGCCCCGACGGACGTGCAGGTGCTCCGCAACGGTGGCGCGGTCTGCGCGTACGCCGACGACGGCGCGTCCGAGCTGACCGTCCCGATCCGGCCGCTGATGATGTCGAACGCCCGGTGGCAGTTCGTGCTGGTCTACACGGAGCCGAAGGCGGCCAAGGCGCACGGCGTACGGGACGTGGCCGCGGCGGCGGAGCAGGGCGGCATCCGGGTCGGCACGGACGCCGGCCTGCCGCTGCACAACTACCCTCTGGCCGACACGGCGGCAGCGCACGAGGCGGTGGAGAGCTCGGTGGTGGGCAAGGTGCTGATCAGCACGAGTGACGCCTGATCAGGTCGCTGACCACCCGATTTCTCCGTCATCAGGACAAAGGAGAAGAAGTTTCGCAACAATGACGGTGCGGGTCGCCCCGCGTGAAACGGGCGGCCCCGGCGCGGTGCGAACGCCGGGGCCGCCCCTGGGGAGGAATGTTTCAGGAGTACCCCTGCCCCAACAGGCGACGGTGCCTGGAAAAACGTTACGGGGCTGTCAGCTCCCGGACAGTCAGCTCGCCACCGGCGTACCGCGAACGGACGACCTTCTTGTCGAACTTTCCGACGCTGGTCTTCGGCACCGTGTCGATGAACGCCCACCGCTCGGGCAGTTGCCAGCGGGCCACCGAGCCGGCCAGGAAGTCGCGCAGCTCCTCGGCGGTCACCGAGGCGCCCTCCCGGACCACCACGGTGGCCAACGGTCGCTCGTCCCACCGCTCGTCCGGCACACCCACCACGCACGCCTCCAGCACCGCCGGGTGGGCCATCAGCGCGTTCTCCAGCTCCACCGACGAGATCCACTCACCGCCGGACTTGATGACGTCCTTGGCGCGGTCGGTCAGCGTGATGTATCCGTCCGGCGAGAGCGTCCCCACGTCGCCGGTACGCAGCCAGCCGTCGCGGAACTTCTCCTCGTCCGGGGCGTCGTCCCCGACGTACCGGGCGGTCACCCACGGCCCACGGACCTCCAGCTCGCCCACCGCGCCGCCGTCGGCGGGCAGCGGCTCGCCCAGCGGGCCGACGATCCGCGCCTGCACCCCGGCCGGCACGCGACCCTGCGTGTAGCGGTAGCGCCACGCCTGCTCGCCGGTCGCGCCGGCGGGTGGACGGGAGACCGAACCCAGCGGGGACATCTCGGTCATGCCCCAGGCGTGGATGACGTCGATGCCGTGCCGCTCGTCGAAGGCGTGCATCAGCGCCGGCGGGCAGGCCGAGCCTCCGACGATCACCTCCTTGAGCGAGGAGGTGTCCACGTCGTGACTGTCCAGGTGGGCCAGCAGGTCGGTCCAGATGGTCGGGACCGCGCCGGCCAGGGTGGGCCGCTCGGCGGCGATCATGTCGGCGATCGGTGCGGCCTGGAGGAACCGGTCCGGCATGATCAGCGAAGCGCCGGAGAGGAACGCCGCGTACGGCAGGCCCCACGACATGGCGTGGAACATCGGCACGATGGCCAGCTCCCGGTCGGTGGGCCCGAGACCGAAGCCCTCCGGCATGCAGACCTGCAACGAGTGCAGGTAGATCGACCGGTGCGAGTAGGCCACGCCCTTCGGGTTGCCGGTGGTGCCGGAGGTGTAGCAGAGCGCCGCGGCGTCACGCTCGTCCACCTCGGGCCAGTCGAACACCTCCGGCCGGTCGGCGAGCAGCGCGTCCCAGTGGTGCACGGTGATCCGGTCGCCGGCAACCGCCACCAGCGGCGCCGGGTCGCCGCCGCCGACCACCACCACGTGCCGCACCGTGGCCAGCTCGCCGATCACGCGGGCCAGCAGCGGAATGAGCGTGCTGTCGACCAGCACCACCCGGTCCTCGGCGTGGTTGGCGATGTAGGCGACCTGGTCGGGAAAGAGCCGGATGTTGAGGGTGTGCAGCACCGCGCCCATGCTCGGCACCGCGAAGTAGGCCACCAGGTGCTCGTTGTTGTTCCACATGAAGGTGGCGACCCGCTCGTCGCCGGTCACCCCGCACTCGTCGCGCAGTGCGTGTGCCAGCCGGGCGGCCGCACGGCCCACCTCGGCGTACGTCATCCGGCGGGGTTCGGCGCCGGTCCAGGTGACCACCTCGGCCGTGCCGTGCACGGTGGCGCCGTGGTCGAGGATCCGGGAGACCTGCAGAGGGGCGTCCATCATCGTGCTACGCATGGGTAACAAGCTAGTGTCGCCGGTCACAGCTTGGGAACCCCCGTAAATTGTCGCAGGTGAGCATCTCCTGGGCCGACTCCTACGTGGGGCAGTTGCGCGCGCTCGCCGGGGACCGGACGCTGATGTTCGTCGGCGCCCGCGCCGTGGTCCGCGACAACGCCGGGCGAATCCTGCTGATCCAGCGCTCGGACAACGGCCAGTGGGCCATGCCGGCCGGGGCGATGGAGCTGGGCGAGTCGATCGCGGACTGCGCGGTGCGGGAGGTCCGTGAGGAGACCGGGCTCCGGGCGTTGCGGGTCTGCGCGTTCGCCCTCTACACCGGTCCGGACCGGACCAGCACCAACATGTACGGGCACACCTACCAGGTCTTCACCACGGCGTTCCGGGTGGAGGAGTGGGACGGCCAGCTGGCGCGGGTCACCGACGAGACCACCGACGCCGGCTTCTTCCCCCGGGACCGCTTCCCCGCCCCGCTCTCCGCCTCGGTCAACGAGACCCTGGCCGACCTGGACGTCTTCGAGCAGACGAACCGGCTGATCCTCAAGTAGGTCGGTGCCGCCTCGCCCGGTCCGGCGTCGGGCGCCGGACCGGGCGGGTGGGTCACTGCGGCAGGCGGGTACCGGCGAACGCCTCCTGGATCCAGTTCGGGTACGCGACGGGCAGCTTGCTGATCTCGTCCAGCTCGGCGAGATCCTGCGCGGTGAGCGTGAGGTCGGAGGCGGCGATGTTGTCCACCAACTGCTCCTGCTTGCGGGCGCCGACGATGACGCTGGTCACCGCCGGCCGGGAGAGCAGCCAGGCGACCGCCACCCGGGCCGGGCTGACGCCGTGCCGCTCGCCGATGGCCTTGAGGACGTCGACCACTCCGAAAGCGTGCTCCGGGTCGAACGGCGTGAAGCTGGAGTAACCGGGCTGGGCGCTGCGCGAGCCGCTGTCGGCGACCACGCTGTCCCGGCCGACCTTGCCGGAGAGGAAGCCACCGGCCAAGGGGCTCCAGACGGTCAGCCCGACACCCTCGTCGAGCGCCATCGGCACCACGTCGCGCTCCACGTCCCGGCCCAGCAGGGAGTAGTACGACTGCACGGAGACGAAGCCGGCCAACTGCTCCCGGGCGGAGATGCCCAGCGCCTTGGAGATCTGCCAGGCGGCGAAGTTCGCGCAACCGATGTACCGAACCTTGCCCTGCCGGACCGCGTCGTCCAGCGCGCGCAGGGTCTCCTCCATCGGGGTGACGTGGTCGAAGTTGTGGAGCTGGTAGAGGTCGATGTGATCGGTGCCCAGCCGCCGCAGGCTGTCCTCCAACGCCTGCATGACGTGCAGCCGCGAGGTGCCGACGTCGTTCGGGCCGGGACCCGTCCGGGCGTGCGCCTTGGTAGCGATCACCACGTCGCGACGCCGCTTGCCGAGCGCCTGGCCGAGCAGTTCCTCGCTCTCCCCGTCGCTGTACATGTCGGCGGTGTCGACGAAGTTGACGCCCGCGTCGAGCGCGGTGTCCACCAGCCGCTGGGCGTCAGGCAGCGCCAGCGCCCCGAGGGTGCTCCAAATGGGGTGTCCGCTGCCGCCGAAGGTCATCGTGCCGAGCGAGATCTCCGAGACGTACACCCCGGTGTTGCCCAGCAGTCGGTACTTCACGCGTTGCTCCTCGTCGGTCGGGGCCGTGTCAGCCCACTTCCTGGTCACTTTGTCGGACAGTGTGTCCGGCAACCAGCGTACGTCGCCGCTCCGACCCCCAGCCACCTAGGATTTCGACCATGCCCTCGATCACCCGACGTCGCCCGCGCAACCCCGACGGCCGTGCCGCCGTCGAGGCGCGGGTGCTGGCCGCCACCGAGCGGCTGCTCCAGCAGGGGGCCCGCTTCACCGACCTCGGAGTCCAGCGGATCGCCGCCGAGGCGGGGGTCGCCCGGTCGACCTTCTACACGCACTTCCGGGACAAGAGCGAGCTGCTGATGCGCCTCGCCGCGACCATGCGGGAGACCTCCTTCGACCGGGTCCGCGAGTGGGACCCGCACACACCGGGCGACCCGCTCGACGCGCTCACCGAGGTCTTCACCGACGTGATCCGGATCTACCGGACGTACGCCCCGGTGCTGGCGGCGATCAACGAGGTCGCCGCCTACGACGAGGTCGTCCGGGAGTACTGGGCGGGCGGGTTCGAGCAGTTCGTGGCGCGTACCGACGAGGCGCTCCGCGCCGAGCAGCGGGCCGGGCGTACCCCGGCGACCGTGGACGTGGGGGCCGCGACCCGGCTCATCGTGCTCGGCGGCGACCGGTTCCTCGCACACCACGTCGGCCTGGTGCCGGCCGACCCCGACGCCGACGCGGCCGCCGCCCGCGAGCTGGCCGCCACCTGGTGGTACGGGGTCTACCGCCGCCCCGGCTGACCGCCGACCGCCCTGGACCGGGTCCGGGGCGGTCGCGGTGCGCGGTGGGGTCAGATCATCGTCTGGGACTTGGCCTCCATGTCGGCGGCCGCCTCCTCCTTGGACTCGCGGGTCAGCGGCTTGCCGCCCGACGCCGGAGCCTCACCGCCGAGCGGGTCGGCACCGCCCTTGGCGCCCTGCGGGCCGGCGCCTCGGAGCTGGTCGTTCGGCAGCGCCACGGTCACCAGCACGGCCACGATGGCGATCAGGCCGGCGGTCAGGAAGACCATGTCCAGCGCGTCGACGAACGCGTTCTGGATCGCCGCCCGCACCGGCCCGGGCAGGGCCATGATGGTTGCCGGATCGTTGATCGAGATGTTCGTGCCGCCACTCGCCGCTACCTCCGCCTGCTGCTGCGGCGGGAGTTGGGCGATGGCGCCGGGCAGTCGGTCGGCCAGTCCCCCGGCGAGCCGCGAGGAGAGCACCGCGCCGAGGATCGCGACGCCGAACGAACCGCCCAGCGACCGGAAGAACGTGGCCGACGACGTGCCGGCGCCCAGGTCACGCACGGAGACCGCGTTCTGCACCGCGAGGACCAGCGACTGCATGCACAGGCCCAGGCCGACGCCGATCACCACCATGTAGCCGAAGGCGATCCAGAGCGAGGTGCCGACCGCCAGCTGGGTGAACAGGAACATGCCGACCAGCAGGGTCACCGACCCGGCGACCGGGAACCACTTGTACCGGCCGATCCGGCTCATCGCCCGCCCGGTGAGGATCGAGGTGACGATGATGCCCGTCATCATCGGCAGCATCAGCAGACCGCTGCGGGTCGGCGAGGCGCCCTTCACGATCTGCAGGTACAGCGGGATGAAGATGATCGACCCGAACATCACGAGGCCGAGCACGAAGCCGGCCGAGTTGGCCAGCGCGAAGGTGGCGCTGCGGAACAGCCGCAGCGGCAGGATGGGTTCGGCGACCCGGGCCTCCTGGAGCACGAAGAGCACGGCGAACACCGCGCCCGCCACGAAGAGGCCGATGATCACGCCGGAGCCCCAGGCGTACTCGTTGCCACCCCAGCTCAGCGCGAGCAGCAGGCAGCTCACGCCGGCGACGAGCAGGCCGGCGCCGAGCCAGTCGATCGCGTGGTCCCGCCGTTCGAACGGAATCAGCCGCATCACGTGGTAGCAGACCACGATGGCCAGGATCGCCAGCGGCACGTTGATGTAGAAGATCCACCGCCAGTCGGTCTCCGCGAAGTAACCACCGACCAGCGGGCCGGCCACCGACGAGATCCCGAAGACGGCCCCGAAGAGACCCTGGTAGCGGCCCCGCTCCCGCGGCGAGACGACGTCCGAGATGATCGTGAACGCCAGCGTCAGCAGACCACCCGCGCCGATACCCTGGATGCCCCGGGTGACGATCAGCTGGGTCATGTTCTGTGACAGGCCGGCCAGCAGCGACCCGACCAGGAACGTGCCGATCGAGAAGAGGAAGACCGGGCGGCGCCCGTACAGGTCGGCCATCTTGCCGTACAGGGGCGTCGACGCGGTCGAGGCGAGCAGGTACGCGGTGACCACCCACGAGTAGTGGTTGATCCCGCCCAGCTCGCCGACGATGGTCGGCAGGGCCGTGCCGACGATGGTCTGGTCGAGGGCGGCCAGCAGCATGCCGGTCATCAGACCGATCATGAGCAACCGGATCTGCTGGCGATTCAGCACCGGCGCGGCAGAGGCTTCGGTGGTCATGGGCCCTTCTTTCCCGACCAACGCGGAACATGCGTCGAACCAGGAAAAACCGTCCCCTCCCCCGCCCAGTTCGATCATGGCCCTGGCGGCGCGTCGCGCCGGCACGCACCATGATCAAGCCGGGCGGGTCAGCAGGTCAGACGGCGAAGGCCTGGGTGATTCTCTGGCAGAAGGCGGGGAGGTCACCCGGGTTGCGGCTGCTGGTCAGGTTGCCGTCGGTCACGCACTCCTCATCGACCCACGTGGCGCCGGCGTTGGTCAGGTCCGTACGCAGGCTCGGCCAGGAGGTGATCCGCCGGCCGCGCACCACGTCCGCCTCGATCAACGTCCACGGGCCGTGGCAGATCACCCCGACCGGCTTGCCCGCGTCGAAGAACGCCCGCACGAACCGCACCGCATCGGCGTCGGCACGCAGGAAGTCCGGGTTCGCCACCCCGCCGGGCAACACCAGCGCGTCGTAACCGCCGGCGTCCGCCTTGTCCGCGGTGACGTCCACGTCGTACGTCTTGGACTGGTCAAGATGGTTGAAGGACTGGATGGAACCGGCCTTGAGCGAGACCAGCTCGACCGTCGCGCCGGCCTTCTCCACCGCCTCGCGCGGCTGGACGTACTCGACCTCCTCGACGCCGTCGGTGGCCAGGAAGGCGATCCGCTTGCCCTGAAGTGTCGTCGCTGTCATTCCGATGCATCTCCTCTCCGAGGGGTACCTGAACTCCCTTCCCGGACCCCGAAGCCCGAAACGCCCACCAACAGTAAGGAAGGGCACCTTGGTGACGCCCGCGGTAGAGGAAGGCTCCCTTCGCAACACGGAGCCGCACCGCCGCGCCGCGGTGATCATCGCGGAGGTTTGACCCCAGGGCCGCTGGGGACCCGGGGAGGCATGGCAGGAGCAGCAGCGGAACACCGCCGGCTCGCCACCGTCGTGGAGAGCTGGCTGGGGCGCCCCGTCCTGATCGTCGGCGACGCCATGTTGGACGAATGGCGGTTCGCCGACTCCGACCGGCTCTGCCGGGAGGCGCCCGCCCCGGTCCTCACCCTGCGACGGCGGATCTCCGCAGCCGGCGGGGCCGCGAACACCGCCGTCAACGTCGCCACCCTCGGTGGACGGGCGGTGCTGGTGGCACCGGTCGGCGCCGACGTGGCCGGCGACGAACTGCACGACTGTCTGGACCGCGCCGGCGTCTGGGACCGTACGGTCAACCAGCCCGGCCGGCCCACCCCGGTGAAACGGCGGATGCTGGCCGGCAACCAGATCCTGCTCCGGGAGGACTCCGGCGACCCGGACGACGCGCTCGCCCCGGACGGGGTGACCCGGCTGCTCACCGCGTTGGACTGCGCCACCGAGGAGCTGCGCGCCGCCGCCGGCGGGGAGGCGCCGACCCTGGTGGTCTGCGACTACGGCCTGGGCGCCCTGCCCGCGCCGGTCCGCGCCTGGCTGGTCGAGCAGCGGGAGCGCTACGCCACCGTCGCGCTGGACGCCCATGACCTCGCCGACTGGCGGGGGCTCGCGCCGACCGTGGTCACTCCCAGCTTCGCCGAGGCGACCCGGCTGCTGGCCCGCGCCGGTGGCGCGACCCGGCCGACCGCCGGCGTCGAACTGCACCTGGAACACCCCGACAGCGACCCGGCGGACGGACCGTCGGAGTTGAGCGTGGGCGCCGCCCCGGGCGGGGCGCGGGCCGACGCGGTCAGCGCCGGAACCATCCCGGACCCGACGCGGGCCGGCCGACCGGGGCCGATCGGCGAGCCGACGCTCAGCGAGGGCCAGGTGGCCCTCACCGGCGACGGGCTGAGCGTCACCGGCGCCGGCGTGACCGTGAACACCGAGGCCGGGGAGGGCGTCGACCGGGCCGTACTGGCCGAGGCGCGCCTTGCCGACCTGCGCGCGCACACCGGCGCCGACGTGGTCGCGGTGACCCTGGACACCGAGGGCGCGGTGGTCGGCGGCGCCGACGGGGAGCCGCGGCGCAGCCACAGCACCCCGGTGCCGGCGAGCCACGCCGTGGGCGCCGGTGACGCGTACCTAGCGGCGATGACGCTCGCCCTGGCCGCCGACGCGCCGCTGCCCACCGCCGCCCAACTCGCCCAGCTGGCGGCCACCATCACCGTGTCCGACACCGGCACCTGCGTGTGCCGGCGGGAGGACCTGCTCACCGCGCTCGACCAGCCACCGGAGACCACCGGGCACCCGGCGCTGGTCGGCGCCGACGAGCTGGACGCGATCGTCGCCGAGCATCGCGACGCGGGACGGTCGGTGGTGTTCACCAACGGCTGCTTCGACGTGCTGCACCGCGGGCACGTGCGCTACCTGGAGCAGGCCCGCGCGCTGGGCGACCTGCTCATCGTGGCGGTCAACTCGGACGGCAGCGTACGCCGGTTGAAGGGCTCGGACCGGCCGGTCAACCCGGTCGAGGACCGGGGGGCCCTGCTCGCCGCGCTGTCCTGCGTGGACCACGTGGTGATCTTCGAGGAGGATTCGCCCGCCGCGCTGATCGAGGCGGTCCGGCCGGACGTCTACGTCAAGGGCGGGGACTACCCGCCGGAGCTGGTGCCCGAGGCGCCGCTGGTCCGCCGGCTCGGCGGCCAGGTGCGAACCCTGGGGTACGTGCCGGACCGGTCCACCTCGGCGATCATCGAGCGGATCCGGTCGCACAGCCAGGACGCGTCGTCGCACGCCACGGACCGGGAGCCTGGCCCGTCGCTGCGCACCCGCAGCCAGGCGTCGTGAACCGCCCCCTCGACCTCGGCGCCCCGGAGGAGTTCCGCGCCGACCGGCTGGTCGACGTGCTGATTCCGACCCGGAACCGGCCCGCGGAGCTGGCGGTCACCCTGACCGGCCTCGCCGCGCAGGAGGGTGTGCCCGGCTTCGGGGTCGTGGTCAGCGACCAGTCCGACGGGGACCCCGCGTACGCCCACCCGGCCGCCGCCACCATGGTCCGGGCGCTGCGACACCGGGGCCACCCGGTGCTGCTGACCCGCCGGCTGCCCCGGCGGGGGCTGGCCGAGCACCGGGCGTACCTGCTGGCCGCCTCGGCCGCCCGGTACGTGCTCAGCCTCGACGACGACGTCTGGCTGGAGCCGGGGACGCTGCATCGGCTGGTCACCGCGATCGGGGAGCTGGGCTGCGGGTTCGTCGGCAACGGCGTGCACGGGCTCTCGTACACCGACGACCGGCGGCCGGAGACGCACGCGCACTACGAGGAGTGGATCGGCCGGCCCACACCGGAGCGGATCCGGCCGGGCACCCCGGAGTGGAACCGGGCCCGCATCCACTCGGCGGCCAACCTGCTGCACGTCACCGGAGAGTTGGCGCTGCCCCCGGGAGCGTGGCGCGCGTACAAGATCTCCTGGATCGGGGGATGCGTGCTCTACGACCGGGCCAAGCTCGTCGACTCCGGTGGCTTCGACTTCTGGCGGCGGGTGCAGGAGAAGCACCAGGGCGAGGACGTGGCCGCCCAACTGTCGGTGCTCGCCCGACACGGAGGTGCCGGCATCCTGCCCAGCGGCGCCTACCACCTGGAGTCCCCCACCACGGTCACCGACCGGGACGTCGAGGCGTGGGAGGTCGTACTCGCCGACGAGGACACCCCTCAGCCGGCCTGAGTTCCGGTGAGAGCGCCCTTACGACTGGAGCAGCTCTCGGGCGGCCTCCAGCACCTCGATGGTCGGGACGTCGCTGACGAAGGAATCCCGGTGCGGGCACTCGCCGTCGCCGGGTCGGTGCGGGTAGATGCCGGGCGTGCAGTCCACCCCGCAGACCGGGCAGTGCACCGTCCAGGAGCAGATCGGCCGGTGCCGGCCACGCAGCGGGTTGCCCGTGTTGATCAGGTTGCCGACCCAGTACACGCCGACCGTCGGCGCGCCCACCGCGGCGGCCAGGTGCAGAGGGCCGGTGTCGTTGGAGACGACCAGGGCGCAGCCGGCGTAGCAGGCGGCCAACCCACCGAGGCTGAGCGTGCCCACCTGCGGCCGGACCGGCACCCCCGCCGCCTCGACCACCCGATCCACCACCTCCCGCTCGCTCGGCGTACCGGTGACCAGCACCTCGTAGCCGTCGCCGTGCAGCTCGCGGGCCACCTCGCCGAACCGCTCGGCCGGCCAGCGGCGACGGGTGTCGGTGGCGCCCGGATGCAGCGCCACCCGAGGTCGGTCCGGCGTGCCGAGCACCTGGTTCGCCTCCGCCCGGTCGGCGTCGGTCACGGCCAGCGCCGGCACGATCGTGGTCGCCGGCGCACCCACCAGGGCCACCGCCTCCAGGTAGCGGATCACCTCGTGCTGGTAGTAGACGTAGCGGACCCACCGGTCGAGCGGCGGCGCGTCATCGGAGCGCAGCCCCACGGTGACCCGGGCGCCGAGGCGGCTGACCAGCGGATTGGAGTTGGCGCCCCCGCCGTGGATCTGCACCGCCAGGTCGAAGCCCTCACCGGTGGCCGCGGCCAGGAAGTCGTCCATCGACGACTCCGCCTCACCCGCTTCCGGCGTACGGATGCCCGGCGCCGGCGGCACCACCAGCACCCGGTCCACCGGGCCGGGGCGATCGCGCCAGAGCTTCGCGTGCCACGGCGCCCCGAGCAGCACGAGCTCCGCCGACGGGTACGCGGCGCGCAGCGCGTCCAGCGCCGGCAGGGCGAACAGGAAGTCGCCGAGCGCGTTGGCGCGTAGCACGGCGATCCGCCGCACGTCGGGAACGCGCCCGGCCGTCGGGCCGAGCAGGGACGGGGTGACCACGCGGTCCGCTACGGCCGGTCGATCTCGCCGACCGTGTCCGGGCGGTGCAGCTCGCGGTCGGCGGCGGGATCGGCCGGCATCGGCGTACCCCCGGAAAGGCCGCCGGAGCGCGGCCCGGTCCGGCCGACGGTGATGGTGCGCGGCTGTGGCCGGACCGCCCGCGGCAGCCGGACCCGGAGCAGGCCGTGGTCCATCACCGCGTCGATGCCCTCCGGGTCGACCCGGGACGGCAGGTCGATGCGGTATTCGAAGCCGCGGGTCTCAAAGCCGCCCGGGATGCCCTGATCGGCGTTGACCTCCGCCTCGGAGCGGGCCCGCACGCACAGCTCCCGGTCGTCCAGCTCGACCGCCACCTCCTCCGGCGCCACCCCGGGCAGCCGGACGACGACCTCCCAGCCGTCCGAGGTCTCGGTCAGCTCGACGTCGGACGTTCCGGCCCGACCACCGACCAGCCGGCTCAGCTCGGCGCGCAGCGACTGCAGCTCGCCCATCGGATCCCAGCCCTGCTGCCGGCCCCGCCATCCCCGGCCGAAGCCGCCGGTCTGCTGCTCGCTCATCACACCTCTCCGATCCGCTGAGTGGCCGCCGGTGGCCGTAGTGAGCTGGGGGCGTCCAGACCGGCCTCGCGGTCGACGCCCACGCCGAGCCGGTCGACCAGCTCTCCGCCGAGCCAGGCGCTGATGCCGAGGATGGCCACCGCGACCACCTCGATGGCGATCAACGAACCGCCGGCGGCCCGGGAGTCGGCGTTGAGCCGGACCGCCCAGACGGCGGCGAAGAGCAGGATCACCGCGACGTTCGCCCCGGCGTGCAGGAGGCCGACCCGCTTGGCGCGGGTGCCGGTCGGGATCGCCAGCAGGTCGAACGAGCCGGCCGCCGCGGCGAGCAGGCCGCCGATCAGGCCGACCGTGATGTTCCAGTACGCGACCTCGCCGAGGAAGTCGGGCCCGCCGACCGTGTCGATCACGTCGAACAGCACCGCGGTGACCAGCAGCGCGACCGGGAACATGACCAGCATCGGATGGACTGGGTGACCCAGCACCTTGAGTCGGCTCTCCATCTCCCGGCCTCCACTGGTCGGCTTGCTGCGGACGGTTCGTGCGGCGGGCGCGTCGGGTGAGGCCGTACCCCGGGCGACCGGGGGCAAACCTCGCGCTGGTCACGCCCGCCTAGGCTGACGAAGGGTGGCCCGCCACCCGGGTCAACGGCTGGGGGAGGATCACGTGACGGTGGAGATCACCTCGCACGAGGAACTGCGCGAACTGCTCGGCGTGCCGCACCCGCGGGCTGCCAACAAGGAACGCACCCGCCTGCACGAGCGGGACCGCGAATGGCTGGCCGCCTCGCCGTTCTGCCTGGTGGCCACGGCCGGGGCGGACGGCAGCTGCGACGTGTCACCCAAGGGCGACCCGGCCGGTTTCGCCCTGGTGCTCGACGACACGACCATCGCGCTGCCCGAGCGGCCGGGCAACAAGCGGGCGGACGGCTACCGCAACATCCTGGACAACCCGCACGTCGGGCTGCTCTTCATGATTCCCGGTCGGACCGACACGCTGCGGATCAACGGGCGCGCACGGCTGGTACGGGACGCGGCCTGGTTCGACGACATGGTGGTCAAGGGACACCGGCCGGTGCTCGCCGTGGTCGTGGAGATCGAGCAGATCTTCTACCACTGCGCGAAGGCGTTCCTGCGGTCCGCGCTGTGGCAGCCGGAGACGTGGCAGCCCGACGCGCTGCCGTCCCGGGCACGCCTGATCAAGGAGGTCGAGGCGCCGGTGGAGAGCCTCGAAGACCTGGAACGGCACTACGGCCCGGAGTACGCCAGGAAGATCTACGTCTGATCCCGCCGCCCGCAGCGCGGCCCACACGGACGTCGACAGACGTCACGTCGGTCAGGACGCCGGCTCGGCGTGCACCATCCACAGGTGACCGTCCGGGTCGGCGAAGGCGCCGGCGTACCCCCAGGGTTGTGCCTCCGGCTCGGTGACCACCTCGGCGCCGGCGGCGCGGGCCCGCTCGACGATCGCATCCGCGTCGGCGGGCGAGGCGACGTCGAGGCTGAGCACGCACTCGCTCTGCCCCCGCGTGGCGACCTCGTGCCGGCCGATCACCCACCCGAAGCCGCCGGTCGGAATGAGCATCAGCCGCAGGCCGTCGTTGACGACGAACTGCAACGGCTCCGGGATGCCGTCGTCGGCCAGATCCCCCACCGTTTCCAGACCGAGCGCTTCGCGGTAGAAGCGGTGCGAGGTCGGGCGGTCGGCGATGGGAAGACTGATGATCACGGGCGCGAAGGACATGGAACGGGCTCCCAGGTGTCGGGCGGACGCTGTCTCCAGGATGGACGGGATCCTGCACCGAAAGTCATCGGTCCGCCGGGTCGGACACCGAACATCGTTCAACCCGGGGCCGTGGACACGCCGCGTGGTGGCGCGGTGAGTAGCGGTGCTCAGGCGCGGGGCGGGAAGTCAGGAAATTCTGCACTGATGCCATCGACACCCGAGAACTCCGCCCCACCGCGGTCGGCTCCCGACGTGCCGCGCCTGGTGAACCCCCACCGCCTGGCGGTGGGGCAGATGGTCGTGGTCGGTGCGGCGGCCGCCCTGTTCCTGCGCGGAACCACCAGCGGCCCGTGGGTGCTGCTCGGGCTCTTCGTCGGGTTGGAGGTCGTGCTGCTCGGCGGCGCCGTGGTGCTGCTGACGCTGACCTACCTGCTCGGCACCCTCACCCGCCACGGGTCGCGGCTGACCGAGAACCCCGGCGGCCGATGCGCCTGGACCGTGGCCGTCTGGGCCGGGGGCGCCGTACTCGTCGGCTTCGGACACGCGGCCCTGGGTCATCTGGGCTTCGAGGCGGACCGGTATCCCGAAGTCGGCCACTGGCTGCTGGGCCTGGCGGTGGCGCTGGTGGTGGGTCTTCTCAGCCGGTCACGACAGGTACGCGTCGGCTCGGCCGTACTGATCGCGCTCTTCGTCGTGGTCACCGTCGCGCTCCGAGCCGTCGTCTGATCACGTCCCTGATCTAGCGTTGCCGCCATGAAGGTCGAAGGCTGGTTGGCCGACACCCGCACCTCCTACGACACGGTCGCCGCCGGTTATGCCGACGTGGTACGCAACCTCCTGTCCGAGACACCCTACGAACGAGGGACTCTGGCGTTGTTCGCCGACCTCGTGCTCGCTGCCGGCGGCGGGCCGGTCGCGGACGTGGGCTGCGGAACAGGGCGTATCACCGCCCACCTGCACGGGCTCGGCGTCGACGCCTTCGGGATCGACCTGTCACCGGGGATGATCGAGGTGGCTCGGCGCGATCACCCCGGTCTGCGGTTCGAGGTGGGCTCGATGACCGACCTCGATCTTGCCGAGGCGTCGGTCGCCGGCCTGGTCGCCTGGTATTCGCTGATCCACGTCCCCGACGACCAGGTCGGCTCGGTCCTCGCACACTTTCGGCGGGTGGTGCGGCCCGGCGGCCCGCTGCTCGTCGGCTTCCACGTCGGCGACGAGACGAGGCTCAAGACGCAGGGCTACGGCGGGCACCCGATGAAGGTTCACGTCCACTACCGCCAGCCCGCGCAGGTGGCGCAATGGCTGCGCGAGAGCGGATTCGCGGTCGAGGCGCAGATGACCCTCACATCGGCCGAGAGCCGGCTCGGGGGGATTCTCTTCGGACGCCGCCAGTCCTGACCGGGCCGAGCCGTCTTCGGACGGCTCGGCCCCGCTTGCGGTTCGTCAGGGGGTCACCCGGGTAGCCGGGTGGTCGCCCGGCAGGCCCGACATGTTGGCCTCGACCGGCGGCAACGGGGTGGTGCCGAGGACGCTGCCGTCCGGGGAGTACGCGGTGAGGGTGGCCGGCTGATCCGGCGGTATCCGGGTGGTGCCGGCGTTCGACGCGTCGAGGGTGACCGTGGCGGGGGGTGCGCCGTCCAACGTGACCGTGACGCGGGCCGCGCCCGGCGGAGCGATCACCCGCACCCGGTCGGTCGGCGTGCGGACGCCGTTGTCGGCCCTGATCCGCCAGCCGACCGGTCGCTGGTCGGCGCCCTCGGCCGCCAGCAGCAGCCGCAGGTCGGTCGACCAGCCGGTGCGATCGTCGCCGTGCAGGGCGTACGCGATCACGCCGCCGCCGGCAGGCTCCAGCGGCCGACGCCGACGCCGCCAGGAGATCGCCGTGTTGACCATCGCCCGGCGTACGTAGACCTCGGGCGCGTCCCTGCGGAGTACCCGCCCCCAGCGTCGATGGGTCTTCTCCAACGCCGACTGCGCCAGGTCCTCGCCTGTCGCCCGGTCGCCGGTCAGCAGGTAAGCCGTTCGGAGCAACGGCCCCCACTGTCGTTGGACGAACAGCCGGAACTGTTCGTCGTCCTCGTACCGACTCACGCCACCTCCAGGTCGCGTCCGCCTCGCGTTTCGGTGCGGATGCAGAGTGAGACGCGATCGGCGCGCCCGGGGTTGAGCGCAAGGCCGGTACGCGGGCTGTTCGGTGCGGACCTGGACGCCGTCACCAACCGGGCCAGACGAGGCCGGTCGCGGCGCGGGAAGCCGGTCAGGCAGAAGGGCTGGCGGATCCACCTCGCGCAGGTACCGGCGACGGCGTGCCGTTCACACAGCTCTCGATGAACAACTCCTCGCCCTCTTTCAGCAAGGCGACTCTTTCGACGTCGGTCCCGACGTGGGGCGCGTCGTGGCCGTTCGGTCCGTCGTAGAGATGTTCGTAAGCGCCGTAGCACTCCTCCCGGTCCCCCGGGGTTCCGTGACCCTGGCTGCCCTTCTTCACGGCATGCAGTTCGGCCCCACGCTGAGCCATCTTGTGCAGGTACTCCATCTGCTCCTCTTGCGAGGCACTGCTGCTGCACGCGGTGACGAGTGCCGCGAGGGACAGGGACAGGGCCGCTGCCACGTAGCGCTTCACCATGGGCGCGGAGTGTATCAACCACCCTTGATGTCCATGGGAAGCACCTGTGCGCTCGACTGCTTTACACCGCCCAGAACGGCGGGCCGCTGCGCACCACCAACTTCCGGTCCGTCGTGATGCAAGGTTTGTTTCGATCCGGGTGCAGCCCTCATCGAAGCCGGACAGGACCTCGACCCCGGCCAAGCTTGCTCCCTGTTCTCTCAGATGGTCGAGCTTCAGGGTCGGCCGCCGGGGACGTCGTGGATCGTGACCGTGTTGCCGAGCCGGGACGACCCGCAAGCGGTCTCCGGCCAGATGTGCTCCGCCGGGCGCTTCACCTCGTTAATGGTCGCCGACACGTCCGGGCTCGACGAGCCACTACCCCTCGACCCCGTGGCCGAGGCAACCAAGCTGGTCCATCGCCGAGGCCTTGGCTGACCCGCCCGGTACAGCTGGTTGAGATGCCGACTGCAGGCCGAGCCCATTCGACCTGTCATCGGCCTCCGTGCGCTCACGCTCCGCGGTTCCTCGTCGACGAGCTGGCCGCGCACGTCGCCGGAAAGGGGCGTGAGGATCTGGTACAGCGGATGCTCGGGCACGCCTCGGCGTCGAAGACGCTGGACGTGTACGCGGGTCTGTTCGGTGACGACCTGGACGCGGTCGCCAACCGGCTGGACGAGGCGGTCGCGGCGCGAGATGCGGACTACTTGCGGACCGGCACGGCCGGCGGCCAGGTTGTCGACCTTGGGAAACGGCGAAGCCCAGGTCTTCTGACCTGGGCTTCTGTACCGAGCCGCCTGACGGAATCGAACCGTCGACCTACGCATTACGAGTGCGTCGCTCTAGCCGACTGAGCTAAGGCGGCAACGATCGTCAAGTGTACGGCACCCCACGGCCGCCGCCCGAACGGGATACCCCTTCCCCGCCCGCTGCCACCAACCGGACATCGGCCGCCATCTGGACGTTTACCGGACAGCGGATCATCGGGGTCGGGACTACGCTGCGGCAGGTGAGCGACGATCACGCCCCCCTCGACGACCCCGACCAGGACCCGCCCGCCGGGGAGCGGGCAGCCCACCGCCCGCGCACCACGGACCCGCTGGAGCTGGGCTTCACCCCGCGCAAGCCGGTGCCGTGGCTGGCCCCGTTCCTGCTGATCAGCACCGGCATCCGCACGCTGCTGGCGATGCTCTTCGGCGCGTACCTGGACAAGCGCGAGTTGCAGAACGCGTTCGGCGACGACGCGTTCCGCCAGTCCGGGCCGGACGGCGGGCTGTGGCTCGACTACGTGGCCGACCTGGGTGACGGCTTCAACGCCACCTACTCGGTGGCGTACCTGCTGGCGCAGCCGGAGCTGACCGTGGACGGGCACCGGCTGCCCCGGGCGCAGACCCTGGTGATGGGTGGCGACCAGGTGTATCCGTCGGCGGCGTACGCCTCGTACGAGGATCGCTGCAAGGGCCCCTACCAGGCTGCACTCCCGGCGACCCCGCCGGAACGGCCGACCCTCTTCGCGGTGCCCGGCAACCACGACTGGTACGACGGCCTGACCGCGTTCCTGCGGTTGTTCGTCCGCTCCCGGGACCGACACTTCGGCGGTTGGGGCACCGGGCAGTCGCGCTCGTACTTCGCCGTGGAGCTGCCGGCCGGCTGGTGGCTGCTCGGCGTGGACGACCAGTCCGGCTCGTACCTGGACGACCCGCAGCTGGCGTACTTCGACGAGGTGGCGCGGCAACTCGGCCCGGAGTCGAAGGTGATCGTCGCGACGCCGGCGCCGACCTGGGTCAAGGCCGCCGACCATCCGACGGCGTACGACTCGGTCGACTACTTCATCCGCACGATCATCGACCCGACCGGGGCGCAGGTCCGGCTGCTGCTCTCGGGCGACCTGCACCACTATGCCCGCTACGCGGGGCCGGACCGGCAGCTGATCACCTGTGGCGGCGGCGGGGCGTACCTCTACCCGACGCACAAGCTGCCGGAGCGCATCGAGGTGCCTCCGCGGGACACCCTGGCCCGACGGGCCAGCCGCGCCCAGCCGTACGACCTGGCGGCCCGCTATCCGGACGCGGCCCGCTCCCGCCGCTACGGCTGGGGCATCTTTCCCCGGCTGCCGTTCCGCAATCCCGGCTTCACCACCCTGCTCGGCACCCTGCACACGTTGCTGATGCTGGCCATGGCGGGCGCGGCCGCGAACTGGGCGGACACCACCGAGCAGCGGCTGTTCACCGTCCCGCTGGTACTGATGCTGCTCGTGACGGTGCTGGCCGCGGCCCTGTTCGCCAAGCCACCCAGCGCGAGCGGCAAGCGGCACGCGCGGCACTGGATTCTCGGCGTCAGCCACGGCCTGGCACACGTCGGGTTGGCCGCCGCCGGCACCTGGGCCTGGTTGGCGCTGCCGTTCTACGACTGGCCCTGGCCGCTGCCGGTGGTCGCCGCGGCGGTGCTCTACGGCCCGGTGAGCGGCCTGCTGGCCAGCCAGCTGGTGGCGGCGTACCTGCTGGTGGCGGGGTGGTTCGGGGTGAACGTCAACGAACTCTTCGCCGGTCAGGGCATCGAGGACTCCAAGGCGTTCCTGCGGTTGCGCATCGACCCCGACGGCACGCTGACCGTCTACCCGATCGCGGTAGACCGGGTCTCCCGCGACTGGCAGATCAACCCCGACCAGTCCCCCACCGCG
>NZ_RCVI01000387.1:0-496 GCF_003667455.1 Micromonospora sp. CV4
GTTCACGTCGACTGAGCTGCACCTGTGCAGGAGTGATGTGAAGTTCGGCGGCGATTCGGTGCTCCGCGGCGATGCGCCCAAGCATTCGGGCAAGGGGGCTTCTTGCCATGGTTCGCGACTCCTTGGGAGGGCAGAATGACGTGCAGGAGGAGTAGCCGCCGAGGGTACTGATTTCGTTGCAAAGGCGGCCGGTCGGAACGAAAAACCGCTGTCTTTGACTCAAGTTGGCAGTGGATCCGCAGTGTAGGGACGTGGGCGGGTGCGGACAATCGGACGACGCCCGGATCGGCACGCTTCGTGAAAGCGCGCATATGACCCGCGCATACGGTCGCCTGCTTTCAACTCACCAGTTCGCGCAGGCGCCGGACGGTCTGCCCCACCGCGTCAACGTGCGGCGTCAGGCCGCTGCCGAAACCGAACTCGCGGCCGGTGACGGCCAGATCCCGTGTGCGGCGAGTGCCCACAGGCCAACGCGAACCCGTACTGGCCGCCGACC
>NZ_RCVI01000148.1:0-495 GCF_003667455.1 Micromonospora sp. CV4
ATTCACAACTTCAAAGGCCTGACATTTTCCATCCGCATCCAATCCCGTGCATCTTGCCACTGAAGGGTTGTTCAAAGTCCCCGCCGCCCCCGTTGTCGTGGTGAAACCCAGGATCGGCGCTCCGTTCACCGGGCACAACGCCAGCCCTGAACTGATGCCGGCCTGATTGGCCGCCGTGATAGTCCCCGCCAGCGACACCAGTGGCGCCACGTTCATTGAAGACCACACACCCGTGCTGGAACGGAAAAGATATTTCACCTGGCTGTTTGTGGAGGTCTGAGTGAAGAATGAAAAAGTGATGTGAGGCCGGTCCTCGCTGTCCAGCACCAGGCGAAGTGCCTTCATCGGATCAATGGTGGCCACAGCCACATTTGTGGGTGCCGCACTGACCGGGGATTGAAAAGCTGTTGTCACCGACCAAACACCACTGGAACTGCGCTCGGCAAATCGAATGTCCTTGGTCCCGCTTCCGGCAAGCAAAGTGGTGTTCTGGCT
>NZ_RCVI01000034.1:0-476 GCF_003667455.1 Micromonospora sp. CV4
GGGCGTACGCGCCCTCGCGCAGCGGCGCCGGGACGACCCGGAGCATCTCCTCGGTGGACCGCACCACGGTCGGGAGCATCAGCACGCTGAGCGCGAGCGCGGCGGCGAAGCCGGAGAATCCGGGCCGGCCGTCGTTGACCATCGGCGACACGATGAGCACCCAGAACGCCAGGACGAACAGACCGGAGACGATCGACGGGATGCCGGTCATGACGTCGACGAAGAACCGGATGGCGAAGGAGAAGCGGCCCCGCCCGTACTCGACGACGTAGATGGCGCAGAGGATGCCGAGCGGAACGGTGATCAGGGTGGCGATGCCGACCTGCTCCAGCGTCCCGACGATGGCGTGGTAGGCGCCGCCGTTCGGGTCCCGCGCCCCGATGTTGTTCATCGAGGTGCCGAAGAAATTGCCGTCGAGGCGCTCGACTCCCTTGCTGACCAGGGTCCAGACCACGGAGGCCAGCGGCAGCACCGCC
>NZ_RCVI01000033.1:0-472 GCF_003667455.1 Micromonospora sp. CV4
GTCCCCGATCTGGCGGGCCGGCCCCGCCCCTGACCCCGGACAGCGCGGGCGACGGACGGCGCAGGCGACGGACGGCGCGGACGGCGCGGGCGACGGACGCCGGCGGACGGCGGGGGCAGGCAGACGGCGGGGCGGTCAGGTGTTCAGCAGGAGGGCGCCGACGGTGCCGAGCAGCAGGAACGGGCCGAACGGCAGGTGGGTGGTCCAGCGAGCCCGCCGTGCGGCCAGCAGGCCCAGGCTGACCAGCGCGGACAGCCCGAAGGCGAGCAGCAGCCCGAACAGCAGGACCGGCCAGCCGTACCAGCCGAGCAGCGCGCCCACGCTGAGCGCCAGCTTGGCGTCGCCCAGCCCGAAGCCACGGCGGCCGAGCAGCAGCGTGCTGCCGGCGAACAGCACCGCCAGTCCCGCGCCGGCGGCGACGGCGCGCAGCCAGGGCCGGCTCGGGATCGCCGAGCGCGGCGACGCCGAGCAG
>NZ_RCVI01000209.1:0-466 GCF_003667455.1 Micromonospora sp. CV4
CCATCGAGGTCGCCGCGCTGCACGAGGTGTACGAGGGCGCCGCCCCGGCCGAGACCTGCGCGCTCGGCTCGGTGAAGACCGCCATCGGTCACCTCGACGCCGCCGCCGGCATCGCCGGCCTGATCAAGGCGGTGCTCGCCGTGCAGCACGGCACCATCCCGCCGAACCTGCACTTCACCCGTCCACACCCGGAGATCGACCTGACCGCCGGCCCCTTCTACGTACCGACCAAGGTGCGCGACTGGCCGGACGCGCCGCGCCGGGTCGCCGGGGTCAGCTCGTTCGGGCTGGGCGGCACCAACGCGCACGTCGTGGTGGAGCAGGCCCCGCCGGCCGAGCCGGTCGACCCGCCGCCGGCCGGGGCGCACCTGCTGCCGGTGTCGGCGCGTACCCCGGCGGCGCTGCGGGCGGCGTTGACCCGGCTGCGACGGCACCTCGCCGGCGCCACCCCGGCGCTGGCCGAGGT
>NZ_RCVI01000032.1:0-464 GCF_003667455.1 Micromonospora sp. CV4
CATGTATTGCTTATGGATGATGATATTTTATTTGATACAAAAATCTTAGAAAAAACGGTTAAATTTTTACAGATCATAAAACCGGAATATTCAAATTACAGTATTGCAGCTGGTATGTTGGAAGCGGAAAAGCCGTTTATGCAATATGCCGCCGGTGGAATTTGGAAAGGCCGAACTGGTAAACTTTTAAAAAGAAATTTAGATTTTAGAAGGCCTAAGTCTATTTTAATTAATGAACTTGAAGAAGAAGCAGATTAGTCTGGCTGGTGGTATCAATGTATTCCACTTGTTACTGTAGAGAAACATGGATTACCTTTTCCCTTTTTTATAAAAGCAGATGATGAAGAATATGGGATTCGTACAGGAAAGTCTTTCATTTTTTTAAGTGGCATTGGTATATGGCATGACTCATTCAAATCTAAATACAATGTTTATTTGGAATATTATATAAAAAGAAATGAACT
>NZ_RCVI01000031.1:0-460 GCF_003667455.1 Micromonospora sp. CV4
GTCAGGTAGTCCCAGGCCAGGTCCTGCCGCTTGCTGTCCTTCCAGAGGGCGATGTCGGAGCCGCCGGCGAAGGCCGGGGCCGGCTTGCCGTCCGGGCCGGGGATGGGGAACGTGCCCCATACCTTCTCGATCTCCGGGTTGTCCTTCTTCATCGCGCCGCCCTGCCAGCTACCGGCGAACGCCATCGCCGCCTTGCCGGTGGCGAACTGGGTGCGGGCGTCGACCTCGTTCCAGCCGGCGGCGGCCGGCGGGGCGACCTTGTGCACGGTGACCAGGTCGGTCCAGAACTTGACCGCCTTCTGCGCCTCCGGCGTGTTGTAGCCGGACTTCCAGGTGTCGCCGTCCTTGGTGGCGATCTCCGCGCCGGCGCCCCAGAGGAAGGAGTAGAACGGCAGCTCGGAGTTGCCCGGCAGGGCGATGCCGTAGGTGCCCGGCTTCTTGGCCTGAACGGTCTTGGCGA
>NZ_RCVI01000093.1:0-457 GCF_003667455.1 Micromonospora sp. CV4
CCATGAGACCATCAATTATCTTCGCAACCGCCGAGTATGTAAAGCGTCTGCGTGAAGAGTGCCTGCGGGAGAATAAACCCCTGCACCGCCATACTCGCTTCAGACGTCAGGAGCTGGCACAGGATGAGATTAACCCGGACGTCCTGGCGATGAGCGGCCATATCGCCAGACGCTGCAGTGAGCGGAAGCGGGTGCGTATCCCCGCTATGAAAGTCAGCGAATGGGGTCACCTGCTCCGCGCGCTTGAAATTGAGCGGGTCTGCCACTGATTACCCCTTGCCGTCTGCCTGTGCAGGCGGCAGGATACGTTCAGACATCTCACCAGGAGGAACCGTGAGTAAGAAGAAAACCACCACGACGCCCACGCCGCATGATGCCGCGTTCCGGTCGTTCCTGGCGAATCCCGACGTCGCCAGAGATTTTCTGGAACTGCATCTTCCGGCGGAGTACCGGCAGT
>NZ_RCVI01000030.1:0-455 GCF_003667455.1 Micromonospora sp. CV4
CCTGGTGGTCAGCGAACTCAAGACCCGGCGCTCCCGACGAACGCTCTACCTCACGCCGCAGCTGGTGGAGCTGCTACGGCGGCACCGGGCTCGGCAGGCTGAGGAACGACTGGCGGCCGGTGAGACGTGGCAGGATCACGGATTGGTCTTTCCCAGCGAGGTCGGCACACCGCTCGATCCTGACAACTTCTCGCACCGGCTCTCTGCCCTGTGCAAGCGGGCCGGCCTAGGTCACTGGCACCCGCATGAACTGCGCCATTCCGGGGCGTCCCTGATGCTCGCCCAGGGCACGCCGCTGCATATGGTTTCCGAGGTGCTGGGGCACACCTCAATCGCGATCACCAAGGATGTATACGGACACCTGATGGAGGGTGATCGTCGATTGGCTGCGGAGGCGATGTCCCGTGCGCTGTTCGGGAACTGAGGGACCGGTGGCTCCCAGCGTGGCTCCCAGG
>NZ_RCVI01000029.1:0-451 GCF_003667455.1 Micromonospora sp. CV4
CCTTCCCGGCGTCGGCGCGACGGCGGGCACGGACACACCCGGCGCCGTCGTGACCGAGTCGGCGACCGGATCGCCCTCGGCGACCGCCGCAGGCCCGGTGACCGCGTTCGCCGTCTGGCGACCGCTGCTGACCGGCACCGACGCCGGCTGGGCGCGATCGTTGGCGCTGGCCCTGCCGCCGGCCGCCCGAGGCGTCGCCGTCGCGCCCGCCGCCTCTGCCACGCCCGCCGCCTCTGCCACGTCCGCCGCCTCTGCCATGCCCGCCGCCTCCGCCGCGCCCGCTGCCATTGCCGCGCCCGCTGCCTCTGCCACGCCCACCGCCACTGCCGCGCCCGCTGCCGCTGCCACGCCGGACGACACCGAGTTGACGGCCGGTGCGCTGGTCGCGGACGCGCTCGACGCGCTGACCGACGCCGCCGCGCGGGCCGCGCTCGCGACCACCACGCTGGCC